>JAEMRY010000113.1 GCA_016463105.1 Ilumatobacteraceae bacterium
ATCTGAATGAATAAAAGTTGCTTGCTTGCCAGTTGTAAACGTAATTGTCACCTGAGCATGATCTGCGTTCGTCGCGTGTGCCCAAACTCGTTTGTGATTTTGTCCACTGACATGCGCAACGTCATCGTTAATTATGTTCAAAATCTGATCAATAAAATGACTCCCCCAGTCAAAAATTGCACCACCAGAAACAACTGCGTCAGAGTGCCAGTAGTCGCACGGCCTCGAGTATCCGCCGACGAAAGTATCGAATTGATAAACCTCGCCGATTGCGCCAGACGAAATTAACGAGCGCATCGTCACGAAATCTGTATCAAACCGACGATTTTGATAAACAACAAGTAATAGTTTTTTATCGGTAGACAATTTAATCAACTCATCACATTCATCTATCGTTAGAGCCATCGGCTTTTCAAGCACAACATTGATACCGCGATTAAGGGATTCTTTCGCCCAGTGAAAGTGGCTATTCGGGGGTGTTGAAATTACTACTAAGTCGAGCAAACCAGAATCAAGCATCTGGTTCGCATCATCAAAGCCAACAAAATCTGGTGCGAGTTCGCGAGCCGCGGCAATTCGCTCGGGTTTCGTGTCACATACAGCGGTGAGAATTAATCCAGCCGTGTTTTGTACTGCCAAATTGTGCTCAGAGCCGATTGCCCCATAGGCCAATAAACCGACTCGAATTGGTTTAGTACTCATTGCCGAAACAACTGTATTCTGACGACGGATACATCACACTCAAATTGCCAAGTTGATCGACGAAAGTGACAAAAATAATGAGCACGCAAAGCATGCCCGATTGGCAGGTGCACAGTGCACAGGCGTCGCTGGCGTCGCACCGATTAGTTGGCTGGATCTATTGGGACCCAGATGCAATTTCGCGATACGCAAAGCTCGGCGTTGAAAACGGTCTTGGTTATTACATCGCTTCGCGTTGTGCCCCTCTTGCAAGTGCCGGCGATGAAGTTGTGATCGCAGCGTGCTATTCGATTCATGCTGACTTTATTCGTTTGGCGCTAAAACTCGCGCGAGAAAAAACAACATTTGAAGATGCTTACCGTGTACGAAACGAAGCAGTCGTGCGCGGATTAAACGAATTCGTGCCTGAAATCGTTGATGATCTTGGCGCAATGGCAAACGATCTATGGCAGGCTGCCGATAGTTTGCCAATTTCAGGGCGAGTCTTGCACGCAGCACATCGCGGTTGGCCACGTTGTGAAAACGAACCAGTATTGTCGGCATGGTTGGCAATTAATTGCATTCGTGAGTGGCGCGGCGACACGCACTGGGCAATTCTTGCAGCGCACGACATCAGCGGTGTGCAAGCAGGTTTATTGCATGATGCATTTTTGGGATACCCCGGCGACTGGATTCCGCGAAGTCGTGGTGCCAACGACGCACAACTCGACGAGGCTTGGGCTTTGCTTGATCTGCGTGGCTTCGTAACAGAACGAAAAATTAATGATGTTGGGTTGGCGTTTCGCCAGCAACTTGAAGATTTAACTGATCAACTCAGTGAGCGCGCCTGGCGAAACTTAGGCGAAACAAAAACTCGCAAGTTCTGCGATCTCGTGATGCCCCACAGCCAAATATTGTTATCGCGCATCGACAAAACAGCGGGAGAAAATTGGATGCCCGCAGCCCGCGACTCGCGCCGCAAATAAACTCTTTTAAGCAAATAACAAAGTAAACAAATCATATGAAATGAGAGAACAGAAATGAACACACCAAACACAAGTCGTGCATTTACTGTCGGCAAAACTGAATCAGGTTGGGCACGCAAAATTGTCGACATGCCAATAGACAAACTCGGTGACGGCGATGTGCTGATTCAAGTTGAATACTCAGGCATCAACTTCAAAGATGGTTTAGCCAGCACCGAAGCTGGTCGCATCGCACGCATTGATCCACTTATTGGCGGCGTTGATCTGGCCGGCAAAGTCGTCGAGTCGTCAAATCCAAATATCAAGGTCGGCGACAAAGTGATTGCCCACGGATACGACATCGGCGTTGCGCACCACGGCGGGTTTTCGCAATACGCTCGCGTGCAATCAGCATGGCTAGTGCCAATACCAAAAGGTCTTGATGCACGCACCGCAATGATGATCGGCACAGCCGGATACACGGCTGCACTTTCGGTTGATGCACTCGAAAAAGCGGGTCTCAAGCCAAACACGGGCCCAATTCTTGTAACCGGCGCAACTGGCGGCGTGGGTTCAGTGGCTGTAGGCATGCTTGCGCTTCGTGGGTATGAAGTCGTCGCTAGCACTGGCAAACCAGAAACTGCTGAGTGGCTCAAACAAATCGGTGCCAATGAAATTATTGATCGCGCAGAAACTTCAGTCGAATCTACGAAGCCACTTGAGCGCGAGCGTTGGGCAGGCGCAATTGACTGCGTTGGAGGTGCGACACTCGCCTACATCTTGCGCACTTTAAAATATGGATGCAGCGTCGCTGCAAGCGGCCTCACTGGTGGAACAAATTTGCCAACGTCTGTATTGCCATTCATTTTGCGTGGCGTAAATTTGCTCGGCATTGACAGTGTGCAAACACCGATCGAACCGCGCAAAGCGATGTGGTCGCGAATCGCCACAGACTTGAAACCAACTTGGCTTGAAACACAAGTCGTCGAGATCATTGGTCTGAACGACTTGAGTGCGCAACTTGATCGGATTCTTGCCGGAAATATGCGCGGTCGAGTGCTGGTTGATCCACATTTATAGATTTATAACGCGAATATAGACTGCGGTATTATCTAGGCGACGACAAAGGAAGAACAATATGAGCGCAAGCATCAACGCCGAGCAACTGCAAAAAGCAAGAACAGCCAAAGGCTTCATCGCGGCACTTGACCAGAGCGGTGGCAGCACACCAAAAGCGCTAAAGCTCTATGGCGTTGAAGAGTCTGAATATAAAAATGATGCTGAGATGTTTGATGTCGTGCATGCGATGAGAACGCGAATTATCAAGAGTCCGGCGTTCACTGGAGAACGAATTCTTGGAGCGATTTTGTTTGAGATGACGATGGACCGCGCGATTGATGGCAAGGGCACCGCCGAATATTTGTGGCAGAACAAGCAGATCTTGCCGTTTTTGAAAGTTGACAGTGGTTTGGCCGACGAGAACAACGATGTGCAAATCATGAAGCCAATACCTGAATTAAGTTCACGTCTCGTGAGCGCAAAATCGCACGGCGTATTTGGCACAAAAATGCGTTCAGTGATCAAACTT
>JAEMRY010000114.1 GCA_016463105.1 Ilumatobacteraceae bacterium
GAGCGCGCCACTTGTCTTCGCCACCCGCGATGTCGTGCAACATTCGCAACGACGCGTCAAGATGATCTGGGTGCACCCACGAAGTGCCGACATGTTTTGTTGTGCCGCTGACGCTTAGATAGCAAGTGTTGATATCCATTTCGGCTGGGTCTGGCAAATCGCGTGGCACGACTGTTCGCTGATAAAAGTGGATGTGTTCCATTTGGTCAACAAGTCGCGCAATGTCATAGGCGTCTTGCGAAAGTGATTCGCGATACTCGCCAGTCTTTGGATCAACGATGTAAACAGCAGCACCTGCGGTTCCGAAATAAACTTTTTTGCCAGAAGGTTGCATGTCATATTTTGGATCTTGGCCGTAGAGCGTAAAGTTGCGTGCAGCAATTGAGAGTGTGTGTTCGATCAGACTGCGCGGAAAAAGCAATCGTCCTTCTGGTGAAAGTGTGCAACCCAATGGAAGCAACGCATCGAGACATGTTGGGATCGCATCAGCCAGGCCAATATTTTCAAGAACGTTAATCGCCGCATTGTGAATCTTCAGAACTTCGGCATCGGTTAGCGGTTTGTAGCGACCGCTCTCCATTCCTGGATTCACTGGGCGAATATCAAGCGCGAGTGGTGCGGCTCGAAGTGCGCGACGAGCGCCTGGTCCACCGCGGCGGGCTGGTTGTTGAGAACTGGTCATTTGTTTATCCTATTCATTTCTACGATGTTACGACTTGACGCGCAAACTTTTTGGATCATAGAACGGGTCAAGCGACGCTGTGGCGTCAATGCGATCGCCAGCAACTTCGATTTGGTATTTGCCTTCTAAAATATATTTTTTGTCGGCGATACCGCTTTTATTGGCAACATAACCCATTCCGAGTGATGCGTTAAGGGTGTGGCCAAACATGCCAGAAGTGATGTTTCCAACAAGTTCGTCGTTTCTCCAGATCGGTTCATTGTGATATAGCAAACGCTCTGGGTCAGCAAGTGAGAACTGCACCATGCGTTTGTGAAGTCCAGATTCTTTTTGTTTGACGAGCGCTTCGCGACCAATAAAGCCGTCTTGTTTGTTTATCGCGACAACGAATCCAAGACCAGCTTCAAGCGGTGTTTCGTCTGGTGAAACATCATGACCCCAGTGGCGATAACCCTTTTCGGTGCGCAGCGAATTGAGCGCGTGATAGCCCGCATGACGCAGACCAAAATCTTTGCCAGCATCAGTAATCGCGTCGAACACGCCCATTGCAAACTCTGTCTCTATGTAAAGCTCCCAACCGAGTTCGCCGACGTATGTAATGCGATTCGCACGCACGCGAGCATAAGCCAGGTCGATGATTTTTGATGTACCGAACGCAAACGATTCATTTGATAAATCATCTGGTGTTAGTGAAGACAACAGTGCACGCGAGTTAGGTCCCATCACACTCAATACGGCCTGCCCCGATGAAATATCGATCGCCATCGCTCGAGCCGTAGTCGGAATGTGATCGCGAAGCCAAGCGAAGTCACGCACTTGAGTTGCTGCTGCTGTGACTATTAAATATGAGTCAGGTGCTTGGCGCGTGACAGTTAAGTCAGCTTCGATGCCACCAGTTTCATTAAGCCATTGCGTGTAGACGATTTTGCCAACTGGCACATCGACTTCGTTGGCGCAAATCTGGTTGAGCACCGACGTCGCATCTGGCCCTTGCAAAATAAATTTGCCAAATGATGACTGGTCAAACAAGCCGACGGCGTTGCGCACAGCATGGTGTTCTTGCGCGCTGTAGCCGAACCAGTTTTGTTTGCCATATGTATAGACATATTCAGGTTTGACACCCGTAGGTGCAAACCAGTTCGTGCGCTCCCATCCGGCAACTTCTCCGAAGCAAGCACCGCGATCAGCAAGGCGATCATGCAGAACAGATTTACGAACTCCGCGAGCAGTTTCTGGTTGTCTAAATGGCCAGTGCATTGCATAGAGCAAGCCGAGTGTTTCGACGGTGCGATCGTGAAGGTATTTTTTATTGCGTTGAAATGGCATTGAGCGGCGAACATCCACATCCCACAAATCCATCGGTGGGCGACCGTCAAGAATCCAGTCGGCGAGAACTTTGCCGGCACCACCAGATGACTGAATGCCGATCGAATTGAAACCTGCAGCGATAAATAAATTCTCGACATCAGGTGACTCGCCGAGAAGGTAGCGATCATCTGGAGTAAATGATTCTGGTCCGTTGAAAAACAATCGGATGCCGGTCTTTGCGAGCAACGGCATGCGGTGAGTTGCTGCTGCCACTAATGGTTCGATGTGTTCAAAGTCTTCTGGAAGAGCACTAAACGAGAAATCTTCTGGGATTCCTTTCATTCCCCAAGGTTTGGCAACTGGCTCAAACCAACCAACCAAAAGTTTGCCAGCGTCTTCTTTGAAATATCCACAACCATCTGGATCACGAAGCACTGGCATGTTCGGCGAAATATCTGGAACAGCCTCGGTAACGATATAAAAATGTTCTGCTGCGTGCAAGGGCACGATTGCTCCTGCGGCATCGCCAAGATTGCGAGCCCACATTCCTGCGCAGTTGACAACAAACTCAGCACGAATTTCTGATTTCGTGTCGCTTCCATCGCCGAGTGTCGTCTTTACTCCGACTGCTCGATTTTCTTCGACGATTATCGAATCAACCTTGATATTTTCGATAATTTTTACACCAAGTGCGCGCGCACCTTTTGCAAGTGCTTGAGTTGTGTCGATTGGGTTGACAACGCCATCATTTGGCAGATGGACACCACCGACTAAGTCGTCAACTCTTGCCAGTGGCAAAAGTTCGGAAATTTCTTTTGGTGTAATGATGTTTACGTCTAAGCCGAAAACGCGAGCCATTGAAGCACCGCGTTTTAGTTCTTCGAATCGCTCAAGGTTTGGTGCAACTGCAACAGATCCGCGTTGTTGAAACCCGGTTGCTTGACCAGTCTGGGCCTCGAGAGTTTTGAAAAGATTGGTGGTGTACTGCGCAAGGCGAGTCAAGTTGTGAGTTGCCCTTAATTGACCGACAAGCCCAGCCGCGTGCCACGTTGTGCCCGACGTGAGTTGTTTGCGTTCAAGCAACACAACATCGGTGCAACCGCGCAACGCCAAGTGATAGGCAACACTGCAACCGACAATGCCGCCGCCGACTATTACGACCCGAGCATTTTTAGGGATATC
>JAEMRY010000115.1 GCA_016463105.1 Ilumatobacteraceae bacterium
CAGATGTGATGAAAGCAGCGATTAACTTTCAGAGTCATACGACTTCAAATGTTTCTAATGTTGCGCAATATGCGGCATTGGCCGCCGTATCGGGTGACTTGTCGGCAGTGGCGATGATGCGCGAAGCATTTGCTCGTCGTGGTTCATTAATGCACGAAATGTTGAACAAAATACCTGGCGTCAGCTGTATGCAACCGCAGGGTGCGTTTTATTGTTTTCCAGATTTTTCGGGGTTGCTGAATCGCAATTTAAGTGGTGCAAATGTGGCAACGACTCTTGAACTAGCCGATGTTGTGCTTGAGCGCGCCAAAGTTGCTTTCGTGCCGGGCGAAGCATTTGGTTTGCCGCGTTACGCGCGCTTCTCGTTTGCACTCGGTGACGACGATCTGCTCGAAGGTATCAACCGCCTCGCCAGTTTCGTATCAAGCTAAAAACTTTAAAAATATTTTTGGAAAGAGTGATTGAATAATTTCGCGTGCTATGATTTTGATCGTTGCAACAATAGTTGTGATGTGTAACACTTAGCGAAGTCCGGTGAAACTCCGGCACTGTCCCGCAACGGTAATTCACAGTTCGAGCGCTTCTGCGCAAAAAACTTTGATGAGTCCGGTCGCCTCTGTGTTGCTCAAACCTAAAAGTCCCCGCATGAGGGACAGGAGGAAATTAAAATGAAACTATTAACTCGGGCCGGCTATGCCGGTCTTTTTATTTGTGCAGCAATGGTTTTTGTTGCATGTGGAGGTTCGCAAAGTTCTTCTGAGACAACAATCTCAGAGACTGAAACGACAATTGCTGCAACAACTTATCCGGTAACTGCAGGCGGAGTAACACTCCAAGCGCAACCAATGAAGATTGTGTCGCTTTCGCCTACACACACTGAAATGCTGTACGCGATTGGTGCAGGAAATCAAGTTGTTGCTGTTGATGAATACTCGAATTATCCGGCTGAGGCAGTTGCGCTTGGTACGAAATTGTCTGGGTTTGAACCAAATGTCGAAGCAATCGCAGGGTTTAAACCTGATCTTGTAATTATTTCGTACGATCCCGGAAGTCTTGTAGATCAACTCACCGCATTAAATATTCCTGTTTATATCGGCAGTGGAGCAACAACTTTAGAAGACTCTTATGCACAAATCGAGCAACTTGGTGCACTGACTGGCCACTTGGATGTCGCTGTTCAGTTAACTGCCCAGATGAAAGACGAAATTGCAGCAACCGTTGCAGATGCCGGAACTTTAAGTGAACCGATTTCGTATTACTACGAACTTGATAACACTTACTACAGCGTCACATCAAATACTTTCATCGGCCAGATTTTCTCAATGTTTGGACTTACGAATATTGCGGATACTGCTGAAGCAGGAAATGACTATCCACAATTATCGAGTGAAGTGATCGTCTCAAGTGATCCGACGACGATTTTTCTTGCTGATACAAAGTGTTGTGCTCAAACACCTGAGACAGTTTCGGTGCGCGATGGTTGGCAAAAAATGAGTGCTGTCATGAATAAAAATATTGTGCAACTCGACGATGACATTGCGTCGCGTTGGGGACCACGAGTTGTTGATCTCGTAAAGAGTATTCGTGAGGCAATCGCTCTCGTAGCAGCCAACAAGTAAATATGTTGCTTGCCAAACGAGCTACGAGAGAGCGTGCAGGGACACGTTTTAGCGTTTGGTTGTTGGCGAGCGTCGCTCTACTCATCACTGCGGTTCTGGTTGGAACAATGATTGGTCCGGCCGGACCGCAATGGTGGCGAGTGCCTCTTGAATTGGCAGATCGATTGCCTTTAATCTCAATTGATAGTGGTGTGACTTCTGAGCAGTGGAATATTGTTTGGCAAATTCGCATGCCGCGCGTTGTCTTGGCGGCATTAGTTGGCGCAATGTTGTCTGTGGCTGGTGCAAGTTATCAAGGGGTATTTCGCAATCCTCTAGTTGATCCGTATTTGTTAGGTGTCGCTGCAGGTGCTGGTCTTGGTGCCACAGTTGTGTTTTCGTTAAAGCGTCAGACAACGCAAAATTGGTTAATTGATCCGTTGCCTCTTGCAGCATTTGCTGGCGCATTAATCGCAGTGCTCGCAACGTATTTGGTAGGCACCGCATTTGGAAAAACAAGATCAAGCACGACACTTGTGCTGGCAGGAATCGCAGTTACTTCGCTTGCCACTGCTGTTCAGACTTTTGTATTGCAACGCAATAATGATGTCGTGCGTCAGGTTTATAGTTGGATTCTTGGTCGTTTGTCGAGTGCAACTTGGTCAGACGTTCGACTTATTTTGCCATACGTTGTTTTCAGTTCAACTGTGTTATTGATGCACCGGCGATTGCTTGATGTGATGCGAGTTGGCGACGATGAAGCAACGGCGTTGGGTACCAATATTCGTCGTGTGCGCCTCGTTGTTGTTCTAGCCGCCACGCTTGGCACTGCTGCTGCTGTTGCCGTAAGTGGTTTGATTGGTTTTGTCGGAATCATCGTGCCACACACGGTTCGACTTCTTGCTGGCGCAAGTTATCGCCGAGTGTTGCCGTTGAGTATCTTGCTGGGCGCAGCGTTCTTAGTAGCCGCAGATATTCCGAGTCGCGTGTTGGCTGATCCTGCTGAAACCCCAATTGGTGTAGTCACGGCATTTTTTGGTGCACCATTCTTTTTGTTACTTTTGCGAGCGAAAAAGACTCAGACGTGAGCACACTTGGTTTTTGTGATCTGACTATTTCTTATGACGGAGTTTGTGCAGTTAAAAGTTTTAACGACATTTTGCATTCAGGTGAATGGCTTTGTTTGATCGGCCCAAATGGTGCCGGCAAGTCTTCGGTGTTGCGAGCGGCGGCAGGGTTGGTTGAATACTCGGGTTCAGTTGCGATTGATCAAAAAGAAATTCCGACGACTTCGGCGCGATGGCGTGCGCAAAACATCGCATTTGTTCCTCAGACTCCGCTGATGCCCGATGACATGTCGGTTGTTGAATATGTCTTGCTCGGGCGAAACCCGTACATCAAACATTTTGCGTCTGAGTCGACACATGATCTAGAAGTTGTTGAAAAGATTTTTAAGCGCCTTGACCTTGAGCAGTTTTCGAACCGAATGGTCGGAACGCTTTCTGGCGGAGAGCGGCAGCGTGCGGTGATTGCAAGAGCCTTGGCTCAAGAGGCGCCTGTGTTGT
>JAEMRY010000116.1 GCA_016463105.1 Ilumatobacteraceae bacterium
AAAGAAAAGAAGCACCGCATCGAAGACGCTGTTAGCACAACCAAAGCAGCAATCGAAGAGGGTGTTGTTCCTGGCGGTGGAGTTGCGTTATTGCGTGCGCAAGAGGCTGTTGAAAAAGTAATGGCAACACTTCAGGGTGATGAAGCAACTGGTGCGCGAATGGTCGCGCGTTCGTTGTCGGCACCACTCAAGCAAATTGCCGAAAATGCAGGCATGGAAGGCGGAGTAGTCGTCGAAAAAGTAAAGAGCATGAAGGGCAATGAAGGCTTCAATGCTGCAAATGGCGAATACACCGATCTTGTAAAACTTGGAGTCATCGACGCAGCAAAAGTGACACGCTCTGCATTGCAGAACGCGGCATCAATTGCGGCATTGTTCTTAACCACCGAAGCCGTCATTGCTGACAAGCCAGAAGAAAGCGGTCCAGCGATGCCAGGCGGAGGAATGGACGACTACTAAGTCGCACAACCAATAAGTAGCAGTAACTCACCAGTCTAAAATTGCAGTGATGGCGACAGAACTGCTTTATTTAGTTGATGCATATTTGGCAGAGTTCGATGCCAAAGTTATTGACGTTCGTGAGAACGCGATTGCTTTAGATCGCACGATTTTTTATCCAACTGGTGGTGGCCAACCTAACGACACTGGCGAGATCTCTGGTGCGCGAGTAACTGACGTTCGCAAAGAGGGTCTACTTGTGTGGCACACACTTGAGCCGAGCAAGGTTTTTGTTGTTGGCGACTCGGTGCACGGTCAAGTTGATTGGGATCGTCGTCATAAATTAATGCGCACGCACACTGCGATGCATGTATTGTGCGGAGTGATTTGGAATCAGTGGCAAGTGCCAGTGACAGGCGGAAACATGGAGCCACTCAGTGCACGCATGGATTTCGAATTTGACCCTTTGCCCGAAGGTTTTGCACAGATGGTCGAGTCTCTGGTTAATGAAGCGCTAGTTGCGAATTATCCGATTATGGTCAGTTTTTTGCCGCGCGATACTGCAATTAGTGATGCAGATTTAATTCGCACCAAAGTAAATATGATCCCCGAAACTGTCAAAGAAATTCGTGTAGTTGACATTGTTGGTCTTGACAAACAAGCAGACGGCGGCACTCATGTGCGTTCGACTTCAGAAGTCGGACGGATGAAGGTACTTAAAACAGAGAGCAAAGGCAAAGGCAACAAGCGTCTTCGCGTCGAAGTCATTGACGCAACCTAAATTGAGCGCGTTAGTTAATTAGCTAGTTGCCGTTTTGATCACGGAGAAATTTTTCAACTTCGTCCATCAGATTGCCTGAATCAGCCGGTTCATCCGAGTCTCCGGCAAAATCAAATTGCAGTTGACTGTCATCAACCTCATCGTCAATGCTCATGCCGTTATCAGTCATCGTTTCAAGTCGCTCAACATAAGCGACTAAGTCGTCGTCATCTTGAACCAACGAGTCAACTTGTTCTTCGTATCGATCAATTAGGTTCATTACTGTTGCGAGTGGTGCAGGTGTACCGATTATTTCGCATGCGCGTCGCATCAGAGCCAACGATGCCTTTGGAGAAGGTACTTGAGATGCATATGCAGGCACTGCAGCCCAAAGTGATGCTGAAGGAATTGAACCTTCATCGCAAGTGTCATGCAAAATGCCTACGATGCCTGTTGGCCCTTCGTAACGAGATCTCTGCAAATTGAATCGGTCAATCAAATCAGCATCTGTCGCAGTGCCGATTATCTGTACAGGTCGGCTGTGGGGCACATCGGCGAGCAATGATCCAAGTGTCAAGAACATAGAAGCATCAAAGTGTTCAGCGATTGAGAGAATTTGTCGAGAAAATAATTTCCATTTCAGACTCGGCTCTGGACCTAGAGCAAGAATGATGTCACCACCGGCGCCGTTGACATGCCAAAGACCAACAGTCGGCCAAATAATGCGTCGCTTTCTGCTGCCTTCAAGTTTTACGTGGGGGCGATCTTTGCTGTAGTCGGTGAATGGTTCTGGGTCGATTGTCGCTAACGGAGTTGCACCCCATCCTTCAACAAGATTGTTTACTGCGTTTGATGCCGCATCGGCCGCGTCGTTCCATCCAGTAAAGGCGGCGATGAAAGTTGGATTTTTAAGTGACGGTTTTGATAACCATCGCACATGATCATTCGTGGACATTTGCTATGACGCTATCCAATTTATTGGGCAACGTGTGTAATACGGATACGATAAGCGGTATGCCTTCGGCAGTACCTGTTGAAATTGCATCGCAGGCGTCTGAAGAATTAGTCGCCGCATGTCACCACCTGATTCCGCAACTTTCGTCTTCGGCTCAGCCAATTACAGTGAGTGAACTCGCAGAAATTATTAATAGCGATTCAACCCTGATGTTCGTCGCCCGGATCGATAATAAAATTGTCGGTTTGTTAACTCTGGCGATCTTTCGTATTCCAACAGCCGTTCGCGCATGGATCGAAGATGTCGTAGTCGACTCTTCTGCGCGCGGGCATGGCGTCGGCGAAGCGTTGAATCACGCCGCAATTGCAGAAGCCAAACGCCGTGGGGCTAAAACTGTTGACTTAACTTCGCGTCCGTCGCGCGAAGCAGCGAACAAACTTTATAAACGCCTTGGTTTCGTCGAGCGCGACACCAATGTTTATCGTTTTGACACTTGATGTCAGCGTCAAATACTGACGATCAGGGTCGCCCTGAGCCACCAATTGCGAGCGATGAACTCGCAACGCTGCTCGGCTTTTTAGATTTTCAACGCGCGACCCTCGAATGGAAGTGTCGGTCGTTAAGCGCGGCCGATCTGCAAAAGAAAGTCGCCGTGTCGTCGATGTCTCTTGGCGGAATTTTGAAACATATGGCCTATGTCGAGAATCATTGGTTCTCAGAATGGTTAATGGGCCGCGAAAAACTTTCACCTTGGCGCGAAGTTGATTGGTCGCAAGATCACGACTGGGACTGGAACTCGGCCACCAACGACACCCCCGCGCAATTGCTAAAACTTTGGCACGATGCGTGTGTGCTTTCGCGTTTAAATGTTGAATCGGCGCTTAAGACCGGGGCGCTTGTTCAACTTGCGAAACGCACTTGGCCCAACGGTGAGTCGCCATCATTGCGTTGGATTCTTGTTCACATGATCGAAGAGTATGCAAGACATAACGGTCATGC
>JAEMRY010000117.1 GCA_016463105.1 Ilumatobacteraceae bacterium
GCAATAATTGCATCAACAAAACTTTTAACCTCAGCAGGTGGATTTTGCGATTCACAAATTGTTAATTGCTCGCGAGCCCCAACAGCATCAGCGGCTAGACGAAAACGAACGATACCGAGAAAGCAGTGCGCATCTGGATAACTTGCGTCGAGAGATATCGCTCGTTCGAGATCGCCTGATGCAGAAAGAAATGCAAGTTGCTTAATTTCATCACCAGCATTACGAGCAATAAGCGCCAACAACCACGCTCGATAAGTGAGCGCTTCAAGATTGTCTGGGTCAAGTCCCAAAACTTGAGAGTACAACTCAATTGCCGCTTGTGGATCTATAAAATTTGTGGCTCGGGCTCGAGAAAGTATCGAAGCAGTTGAATCTTCGATTCCACCAGAAAGTGATTGCCCTGACAAACGTTGGCCAGACTGACGAGCCACCAACCAACCTGTGCCCGCTGCGACTACGACAACGACCAGCACTGTGAAGCATGTCCGACGCAACCTGCTTGCTTGCTTATCAATTTCACTATCAACGCCTGCCGATTGGGGTAATTCGATTTGTTTAATTATTTCTGCCGTGCGGGCAACATAATCTGAGCGCAAAGCCTGATAGTCATCTGAATCTATATCTCCAACTGCAAACTCGGCATCGAGATCGCGCAGAGAATTCAATAAAAACTTTCGCTGCTCAACCAGACTCTCAAGATCTTCGTCAGACCTAGTCACAAAAATTAACCTTCACTCTGTTTATTAGAAACTTCGGCGAGAGCTTGTTCAACAAGTTTCTCGTCTTGAGCACTTGGTGCACCCGGCTTGTTGCGACTCCAGCGAGCAAAAGCGCCAACTAATAACGAGATTGCAATAATTAAAGCCGCAACCGGAAGAGACCAGACCAGTGAATCCAAACCTGTTGCGCGTGGCACTAATAAAACCTGTCCACCAAATCGTTGTTCGATATAGCTAATAATCTCATCGTCAGAGCGCAAACCTGCACCAACTTGACGAGCCACCTCAGTGCGAATTGCCTGCGCTGCTGGCGCCCGAGAAACAAAAACGCTCTCACCCGAACAAGTTGGACATGCAAGATACGACGTAAGCGAGTCAATGCGGTCTTGTTGAGTCAGCGGAGAACCAGACCGCGTAGCACCAATCGCCATAAGCACGCCAGTCAACAACAGCATTGCGATCCAAATTGATTTTTTTGTTTTCATGATGTGAACTCTTCACGCAATTTATCAAGTTGTGCCTCGAGCAAACCCTCACTCAACTCACCCGTAACTCTGAGTCGCACTAATCCATTTGGGTCGATGATCCAAGTTTCTGGAACACGGGCAACACCAAACGCCACGGCGATCGCACCATTATCGTCTTTCAACTTTGTCCAAGATCCACCATTTTTAGAAAAGAATTCACGAACTGCGATGTCACTATCGTCATTCACAACTGTGTATAACTCGGCACCATTCGAAATTTCAAATTCGCGGTTGGCAAAATCAACCAACAACGGATGCTCATTGATACACGGAACACAAGTTGAATTGAAGAAATTTAAAACAACCCACGAACCTTTTCTTCGCTCTAAAACAAACGGCTGGTTATCAATTGTTGACGCAACGATTGATGGCGCCGGCTGACCAAGAAGTGGCGAGCGTGCAACTTGTCCATCACTTGGTTTAGAAATAATTAAAACCCAAAGCAATAACACAAGAACAAATGCAACGACACCTGAAACAACTTTGACAAGATTTTTAGAGAACATATTTATCAAGCGCTCTTGTCAGCAACTAAAACTGGTGCACTAGTTGCGTCTGTCGGTCGGCGACGACGACCCGGAAAGGCTGCAAGAAAAGTGCCGACCGCCATCAAACCAGTACCAATCCATAGCCATGAGATCATTGGTTTGATAAATATTTTGATTTGTGCCGTATTTGAATCTTGACGCACAGGTGGCTCAAGGGTCAAATAAATATCACTCGTCAGAGACGTTTTAACCGAAGGAGTTCCAACGTTCATCCCAATGCGGGTGTATTTCGTAATCGCTGGCTCATAAGTTTTGCCGCCGTCGACGATTACGAGTGCTTTGACACTTACGCTTCTGTCGTCACGAACTTCAATTACGTCGGTTAATTCAAAACTGTGACCAGCAAAAGTTGCAGGCACACCAGCAACTAATGAAAGTTCTTGACTCTTGCTATAACTATTTGATGCGCCAAGTGCGACAGCAATCAGAATTACGCCAAGATGCACGATCATTCCGCCATTGGCTCGACCAACAAGACCGCGAAATCCTTGACGACGGGTGGCAAGCACGACTTGACGCAAAGCGGCGCCAGAAGAAACTCCTCCAAGCGTGAAGGTCAATAACGGAGCCAAACCATATGCGCCAGATGCAAGGCTCGCAACGAGAGCCGCAATGCCACACCATGCCGGCCAAAATAATCTCGTTTGCAAAGTTTCAGCCGATGCTTTGCGCCACGGCAACACTGGTGCAATCGACATCAATGTGAGTAACGCGATACCAATTGGCACGGTGAGTCGATCAAAAAACGGTGCTCCAACAGCGATCTGGCGATTTTGTAACGCTTCAATAATTAATGGAAACACTGTGCCAAGCAGAACTACGAACGCGAACACAGCGAACAGAACATTGTTCGCCAAGAACGCCGCTTCGCGCGACAATGGCGAGTCGATCACTCCTGGACTTCGCAACTTGTCACCACGCCATCCGATTAGAAAAACTGAAACTACTAATACGACTGCGAAAAATGAAAGGAACCAAGCACCGATCCCGCTCTCACTAAAAGCATGCACACTATTTAATACTCCAGAGCGTGTTAAAAACGTTCCAAGAATTGTCAAACTAAATGTGGCTACTAATAACGAAATGTTCCAGACCCGCAACATTCCGCGGCGCTCTTGCACCAAGACCGAATGAATGTAGGCCGTGCCCGTTATCCACGGAAGCAAGGACGCATTCTCAACCGGATCCCATGCCCAAACTCCACTCCATCCAAGAACTTCATAACTCCACCAACTGCCGAGTGCAATACCAAATG
>JAEMRY010000118.1 GCA_016463105.1 Ilumatobacteraceae bacterium
TCGCGAGAAAATGGGTCTAACTGTCGTCCAGCAATTCGTTCAGTAAGAATTATCGCTTGCGCAGTGTCGTCAACTAACCCTGACCATCTGATGTAGCCACCCATCAAGCCGTGTAGACGTTCGCTGACTTCTTCGGCATGCACGATAATTTTCATCCCACGCTGGATGAGTATTGAAAGTTCGGTATAGAACGTCTTCAACCATTGATCTATCTCGTCTGAGTTAGCCATTGGTCGGTGCTGGTACGGCATCTGCAGTTCTTCATAGCTGTGCAAATTGTGCGGTGCAACGCTTATAGAAATCACAGAGCCGAAGTCGTTTTCACGAAGCCAAATAATCTCTTCTTGACGACGAACTCGACGATGGTTTGTGCCAAACCCACCTGGTCGCTCACAGATTGCGAGTTTGTCTTTAATGATCCAAGTTAAATGTCGGGGCACAATACCCAAAGCCCATTTTCCGCGAAGTTTTTGTGGCATCAGTAAATCCTTGATCTAGATGTGCCACTTACTTGAGAAACGACCAACATCGAGAGATCACTTTAGCACAGCAAATTAGGGCAATGTTTTAATTTTTATTGTTTTGCAAAGATTTGTAGCCGCTGTTGACTGCGTCGCACTTCGCGATTTGATCCAATTTCGCACGCGAGGGTGACGCCACGAGCCACTTCTAAAACTCGCTCAACAGTCGCCGCGTCAGGTGGATAAATATCGGTAAGCCATTGTCTAATTGCACGTCTGGCTAAAGCAATTGGGGCGGCTGCCAGAACTTTAGCGTCAGTCACGTCAATGGTTTTTGCAAGATCATTAAGTAGGTCTGAGTCTTCACGAAATAAATCTGCCTGGCGATCAAGAATTGCGGCTACGTCGCGTTGCGAAATTGCGTCCATCAACGGAATCAGTTCGTGGCGAATTCGGTTGCGTTGAAACTTTGTGTCGATGTTTGATGGGTCTTCAATAGTTTGAATTTGAAGTTCATCACAGAGTCGGTGTGTCTCGCTTCTGCGCAACGCCAAAATCGGGTGTCGCTGATTGCGTTGCATTCCTGCAAGCCCGGCAAGACCTGCTCCGCGCAACAAATTTATTAGCACTGTTTCTGCCTGATCATCTGCAGTATGACCAGTCATTACATCCTCAGGCATTGCTTCAAACCGAGTTGTTCGAGCGCGTGCCTCAAGGTTTGTGCCCGGTTCAACCCGAATTGTTTTAGAAATAAAAGTTGCACCAAGTTGTGTTGCGAGTTTTTCGACAACAACCGCTTCATTTTCTGACCCGACTCTTAGCGAGTGATCGATATGTAATGCTGTTACTTCACAACCAGCGGCAACTCCGAGAATTAAAAGCGCCATGCTGTCTTTTCCACCTGATACTGCGCAAGAAATTTTCGTGCCCGAAGGTGGAAAGTTGCACTTGGTGAGCAGTTCAACAACCAGATGATGTTTATCTAGTTGAGCAAGTAGGGCGTTCATCGGCCCAAGTGAACTATTTTTGTGCTTGTCGTTGTCGACGATTTGGATATTTCAGAGCAGTGACTTGACTGATGTAACCCATGACAAGACTGATAATTGCACCGATGCCAGCGATCAAAAGACCTGCGCCTAACCACCAATGCCATACGACTGCTGAAATCATGTTGATCATCGTAGCGTAATTTATACAACTAGCCGACTAATTAGATCTCTAGTTCGTTTGTGTGTTCTGGCGCAGAGAGTTTTCTTGGTGCTGAGTCGATAGCCGAAATTTCGGGCAAGTCTGCTGATGTGACACCAGCATCTTTGAATTTTCGTAATGATGCAAGCATTCGTCCTTCGATTGAGCCAACCATTTTGTTGTAAGCGCTGATTGCTGTTTCGAGACCTCGTCCAGTTTTGTCGACATGTTCAAGAACCGTGTCAACACGTTCGTAAAGTTCGCGACCAAGCAACGCAATTTTTTCTGCATGTTCGGCAATTTGAAATGCTTGCCAACCCTTCGCTACGGCTAACAATAAAGCAAGTAAATTAACTGGCGACGCGATTAGCACTCGACTGCGCATTGCAACTTCAAGCAATGTCGGATCAGCACGCAGGGCATCAGCCAAAAATGATTCGCCCGGAATAAACATGATGACATATTCGGGCGAGCGATCGAACTGATCCCAATAGCGTTTGTCTGCTAAAACTTTTGCATGGCCAGCAACGGCCTTAGCGTGATCCATCAATAATTGTTGTCGAGCGGTGTTGTCTGAAGTTTCTTGTGCTCTTAAATATGCATCAAGCGGAGTTTTTGAGTCAATCACAACTCGGCCATCATTCGGCAATCGCACGACTGCATCTGGTCGCTGTGTCTTATCGTTTCCGGTGACGGTTGTCTGTTCAAAGAAATCGCAGTACGGCAACATTCCTGCTAGTTCAATCACATTGCGTAGTTGCTGTTCACCCCATGCACCACGAGCGCTTGTTGATTTAAGTGCAGACTGCAGTGCCGAGGTTGTTTGATTAAGTGAGTCAATTTGCTTTCCGATTGCTTCGGTGAAACCAACTGTGTTTGTATAACTCGACTGCAGAGACGTCACTGCATTTCGTAACTCAGTCATTTGTGTAGTGACGGGGTCAAGTAAATTTTTTGTTTCGCTTGTCAAGGTTTGGGATCGTGCTGCATAAGTTCGATCGATTTGCTGGTTGACATTTTCAAGTGCTTGTTGAGTGACTTTGCTTACTTGTGCGTCAACAACCGTGCGAACTGCGTCGACCAAAGCAGCTTGATCAAAATTTTGTGGGCTCGCCGGTGACGAGCCAGAGCCGGTTGTTTGTCGCACAAGCACTACCAGAAGGGCCAAAACGATAAATACGAGAGATCCGATGATTAGTTCCATCATCACAGTGTGGCACGGGGGTGTGACTAGATTTATCCCTATGGAACATCGAGTAAAAATCACCTATTGCATCGCTTGAGACTTCTCTAGCCACGCCGTGAGCGCGGTTTCTGAAATCTTGCATGATTATCAACACGTCATATCTGATCTGTCGCTGGTTACAAGTCGTGGCGGAACCT
>JAEMRY010000042.1 GCA_016463105.1 Ilumatobacteraceae bacterium
TGCGCAAGAAGAAGCACAAGAAGATGCTTCGCCGTACCCGACATCAACGCAACAAGTAACCGACCCGTAGTCGGTTGTTTGCGTCGTCAACGCAACAAGTAACTGACCCGTAGTCGGTTGTTTGCGTCGTCAACGCAACAAATAAACGTTTTTTAACTAGTTTGAGTGTTAATCACTACGGCGCCGGTTAGTTGGTCGGCGAGATTTTCAAACTTGCCCTCAAGCCACCAGGTTGATCCGCTGCCAGCGAGTTTCGGTTCGACACCGGCAGCCTGTGCAATTTTTTGCTTCCATATTTCTAGCCTTGGCTCAACTTTTATCGCCGCTAGTTCTAAATCGTTGGCACCAGCATCTTTGAGCGAGAGTTTTCCGAAATCTGTGAGCTCATCAAATGCTTTATAAACCGCAGGTGTAGAAACGCCAAATGGCGGTATCACAAGTGTGATGTCGCGTCGCAAATTTGCCAAAGGATTAATTATTTCGCCGATACCCGAGACTCGCGCACGTCCACCGGCGATACAAAATGGAATATCTGCTCCGAGTTTTGATGCTGCATTTAGATCTGTGAAGCCCGCCCAACGCAAAATCGCCGCAGCGTCAGCCGATCCGCCACCCAAGCCACCACCTGATGGAATATTTTTCGTGACCGTCACATGCGCTTTTCGATTGACAAGCTTTAGAGCACGAACAACAAGATTCTCTGCGCTAATTGTTGAGCCAGTATTCAAATCACCGGCAAAGTTTCCGTTTATCTCGAGCCCATCTCTCGTTGTGTCGACGACAAGAATGTCGGCTAAATCAAGCGTCACCATTTCGGCATCAATTAAATGAAAGCCATCTTGGCGAACACCGGTAACCCGAAGCGAAACGGTAAGTTTCGCTGGCGCCAACAACGTGACTAGTTGGTTATTCATGTCGAGTGTTGCTGGCTTTTGTTTGCGTTAATAACTTTGCAAAGTCGTCCCCAAGAGGCAAGGTCTAATTCTTCGGCACGTGATTCTGGGTTGACACGAGCCATGGCAAAATGTTCAGGCGTCGCAATTTCGTTGAGTGCGCGACGCAACATCTTGCGACGCTTAGCAAATCCGGCACGCACGAGTTTGAATAACTCATTTGCAACGACATCAATAACGCCAGGTTCGGCACGACGGCGAATGTCAACGAGCGCCGATTCAACGCGTGGTTGTGGAAAGAAAACAGAAGCCGATACATCGCCAACAATTTTGGCAGTTGCCCAATAGTCAATTTTTACACTCACAGCACCGTAAGCATCACTTCCAACTTGTGCGACTAAGCGGTCAGCAACTTCGCTTTGCACCATCACCAAGAGATGATCAACCTGCATGATGCCATCCAAAATGTCAGCAATCATTGGCGTTGCCACGTTGTAAGGCAAATTTGCAACAACATGCCAATGTTGTGATTTTTCGAGCAACGGTTTCCAATCAAGTTGCATCGCGTCGCCATGAATTACTTCTACATTTGGCAGCAACGCGGTTGTCTCTCGCAATACTTCAACTAATCCGTTATCTATCTCGACGGCAATTATTTGTGCACCAGTTTCGGCGAGAGCCAGTGTCAATGACCCAAGACCTGCGCCGATTTCAAGCACATAGTCTCCAACATGAACGTCAGCAATTCGGGCAATTTTGCGAACTGTATTTGCGTCCACAACAAAGTTTTGCCCGAATGCTCGTCGTGGGGCGAGCCCGTGCTTACTAAGCAACGCAGAAACTTCGGTCCGCGAAAACGTCACCAGGAAATAATCACAGGAATCGGCGCGTCAACAAGATTAGAAATCGATTCAAAAATTTTCGTGTGCAGCAATCCTGTTGCACCAGATGGAAGCGATGTTCTAAATACATTTGTGCATTTGACCGTGCGACCGTTGTTGATATTCGTAACTATTATCGAAATGCCCATCGGGGCCTGAGGAAAGAAACAAACGACGTCGGGGGCGTTGTCGAAACTACTGAAAGTCGCAATTGCCTGTAACCCATTTTCGACGGTGCCTGGGTAGGCAATTTGTGCCGATCCATCTTGAATAATCGGTGCTGGCCCTCCAAGAATTATTGGGTCAAGTGATTCGTCATCTGAAGCAGAGCCAGAATTTAATGTCGACACAGTAACTGCAGATGTGCTGTCAGTTTGTTCTGTGGTGTTGCGGCTAATCAACCAAAGTGTTGGCAATAAAACGCATGTCAGTAGAGCGATCAGCAGAATTCGTCGACGATCAAAGGTCGAAAGAAGCAACTTGTTTTCTCCCATTTACTGCGTAGTTCTCGCTGAAATCTGCCTAACTTTAAGGCTACGCAACGATTCTAGGGAAAGCAATGTTGGCGTTACGAGTGGTTTGGCTTGCGATTTCGTCAAGTGAAACATTTCGCACTTGCGCTAAACATGCGCCGACATCGACAAGATATGCAGGTTGATTCATGCTGCCACGATGTGGAACTGGAGCAAGAAACGGGCTGTCAGTTTCGACAAGCATTTTGTCGGCGTCGCACATTTTTGCTGCGTCGCGAATATCTTGTGCATTTTTAAATGAAACTATTCCTGAGAAAGAAAGATATGCACCGCGATCCAAGCATTTTTTGGCTTCAGTTGGAGATCCGGTGAAACAATGAAAAATAGTTTGCTCGGGTATCCCGCATGAGTCAAGTAATTCAAATGTTTCATCCCACGCATTTCGTGTGTGAATCACCAGAGACAATTTATTTTCGGTAGCCAATGCAATTTGCGCAGCAAACATTTCGCGCTGCACTTTGTGTTCAGAGTGGTCGTAGTAATAGTCAAGCCCACATTCGCCGATCGCTACGACGCGTGGCGCCTTAATTAGTTCGTGCAAGCCATCTAATCCATTTTTGGCATCGTGCGGATGCAAACCAACTGTCGCCCAAACGTCATTGTGTTTAGCCGCAAGTTCAACCGCTGCGCGTGAAGTCACGGCATCAGTACCGATTGTGATCACTCGAGTAACCCCGGCTGCTCGTGCGGCATCAAGCGCCAGTTCTGAACCACCCGGAATGTCTTCGTAGGTCACATGACAATGAGTGTCAGTCCATGCAATTGTTTCGTGATTCGAACTTGTCACGGCTATAACTTTTTACGCGGAAAAAGTGGTTCACCTTTCGTGACTGTCGTGCCACCTGGGTATTGACCCCACGCTGTGTTCAGATTCACGCGCTGATCCGAAACTTTGCCCGTCATTCCAAGTCGTTGCCAAACATCTTGGCAAGTTACTGGCATCGCGGGGCTCGCCAAAATCGTGACAATTCGCAACGCTTCAAGCGCATCTCCCATTACGCGGTCAAGATCTTTGCCGGGTTCCATCTTCCATGGTTCGTTTGTTTCAAGGTAAGCATTTGTCGCACGAATCAACGACCAGGTGGCGTCAAGTGCACGACTTGGTTGCACGTTGTTCCATTCGCGAATCGTGTCGCTGACGCTTTGCGCCGCGATCGCCGCGAGCGGGCTCTTGGTAGACGGAACTGGCCCAATGCCACCACATTTTTTTTCAACAACTGTGGCGACTCGCGCTGCAAGATTGCCAAAATTATTTGCCAGATCAGAGTTGTAGCGCGAGAGCAAACCTTCGTACGAGAAGTCGCCGTCATTGCCATAGTTTGTGTCTGCCAACACGTAATAACGAAAACCATCAACGCCGACATCATCGATTAGGTCGAGCGGGTTGACAACGTTGCCGGTAGTTTTTGACATTTTTTCGCCACCAACTAATAACCAACCGCCAACTGCCCAACCCTTTGGTGGTTCTAACCCTGCTGACATCAACATTGCCGGCCAATAAACACAGTGAAACCGAATAATGTCTTTGCCGATGAAGTGATAATCAACTGGCCAGTTTTCGGCGAACTGCTTATCGTTCGTTCCGTATCCGTGTGCCGTGATGTAATTTGCTAGCGCGTCGAACCAAACATAGGCGACATGCGATTTATCCCAAGGTAACTCAATACCCCAGGTCAAAGTTTTGCGACTCACAGAGAAATCTCGCAGACCTTGCTTAATGAACCCCGTTACTTCGTTGACGCGATGTTCAGGCTTAATTGCATCTGGATGATCGGCGTACCATTTTAAAAGTCGCTCTTCGTATCGCGAAAGTCGAAAAAAATAATTTTCTTCTTCGACATATTCGGCTTGTGTGTTGTGAATTTTGCATTTGCCACTGTCAAGTTCTTCGGGCGTGTAGTAGGCCTCGCAGGCTACGCAATAGTGCCCGCGATAAATGTCAACTTCAATGTCTCCGGCGTCATAACAAGCCTGCAGAAGTTTCTGCACACCAATTTTGTGACGCTCTTCTGTGGTGCGAATGAAGTCGCTGACTTCAATGTTTAGGCGATCCCATGCGTCAGCAAACAGCGGCGCAATTTTGTCGACAAATTGTTTCGGCGAAACGCCTTGCGCATCGGCAAATTGCTGAATTTTCAAACCATGTTCGTCTGTGCCAGTTAAAAGATGAGTATCTTCACCGCAAAGTTTGTGCCATCGGCATACGGCGTCACTAATAATCGTCGTATACGCGTGACCAAGGTGTGGTTTAGCGTTGACATAATAAATTGGCGTTGTCGCCGAGAACTTTGACACGTATATATTCTAAACGTCGTCACGAACTTGCAATGCGAGTTCGTACACAGTGCGTTTAGCAACGCCGAATCGGGCTGATACTCGGGCTGCTGAATCTTTTCGACTCACACCTTTGGCGATTTCGGCTCGAATCGCTGCCAGAAGTTCTTCGTTAGTTGGGGGAGCAGGTGGTTTAGCCGGCTCAATGATGATCACATATTCACCGCGAGGTTCTGTGTTTGCGACGTACATATTTGCATCTTGCAATGTGCCACGCCAGATTTCTTCGTGCAGTTTTGTCAGTTCTCGCGCCAAGACAACACGACGCATCGCACCACAGGCAGTTGTTAAATCACTTAACGTTTTAACAAGTCGATGTGGTGCTTCATAAAGCACAATTGTGCGTGACTCAGTTGTGGTCATCGCTAGTCGTTCTGTGCGTTCAATACCACTGCGTGGAAGAAAACCTTCGAACACGAACCTTGAAGTTGGCAGTCCGCTGATTACTAACGCCATTGTCAGTGCCGATGCGCCAGGCACTGCAGTTATTTGCCCACCAGCCTCTATAACCGCGGTCACTAATCGTTCACCTGGGTCGCTGATGCCGGGTGTTCCTGCGTCAGTAATTAAAGCAACCAAAGATCCTGATACGACGAGCGCGACAATTTCTTCACGAGCGTCATATTCAGTGTGTTCATTAATCACGATCAATTTTTTATCAGTCACGCCGAAATGGGCGAGCAATTTGCCAGAGTGGCGTGTGTCCTCGCAACAAATCACGTCAGCGCTTTGCAATGTTTCAACTGCTCGCTGTGTCATATCGCCAAGGTTGCCGATTGGTGTTGCAACCAAAATTAAAGAGCCACCCGATTTAATTGCAGAATTGTTGCTCATGCCAGACGCACTTCAAGAGTGTGGCCAATAACAAGTCCCCAGTTTTCGAAACTGCCCGCTGCTGCTTCAAGCACATGTTGTGCACCGAATACGGGCAACGCAATTCGTTTCGGTTTTATGGTTTGCGTCTTGGTGACCATATATCGTTCGTCAAGATACGCAACATCAAGTGCACACTTCACCCCGAAGGTATGAATCCATTTACATGAATCAATTAGTAGTGGAGTCACAATTTCTGTTTGACCAATCAGTCCTCGGCGACGCGATCGAGCGGTGTCGGCAATATTTAGACTCGCTAAAACTTGGGCCTGGCAGACCAACCAACCAGTCTTGAATTGAGTTGGCGCACTCATGGTCAGTTAGCTGTTGTGGCGAATTTCGAGAGTATCGCCGTCGACAACTTCATAATCTTTTCCTTCAACACGAATCTTGCCGACGTCCTTTGCTTTGTTCCATGAACCAATGCTTAATAGTTCATCCCAGGCAATTACATCGGCACGAATAAAACCGCGTTGCAAGTCGCTGTGAATTTTGCCAGCACACTCTGGGGCTTTTGCACCAGCATTAAATGTCCACGCACGAGTTTCTTTTTCGCCAGTTGTAAAATAAGTTCGCAATCCAAGTAGGTGATATGCCGAACGAACCATGCGTGGCAATGCTCCTTCTCCGAGACCTAGCGCTTCAAGCATTTCTTTGCGATCTTTTGCATCAAGTTGTGCTGCTTCGGCTTCTAGTTGCACGCTCATGCCAAGAACTTCAACTTGGTTTTCGCTTGCCGACCCGGGCGGCGCAAGTTCTTTGCGCACGATTGCTTCAAATTCTGGAATTCGATGTAGTTCGTCTTCGGCAACGTTAACCACTGCAAGCACTCGACGAGTTGTCAACAAAAAATGTGGTGCAAGCAGAAGTGAATCGTCAGCCGAAATCGCCGCGCGATATAGCGGCCGACCGTCAGCAAGGTTTGCCTGCGCACGAGTAAGCGCCGCGAGTTCGTCTTCGAGAGTTTTGTCCATTCGAACCGCTTTTTGCATCCGATTTAATTTTGTTTCAACAGATTCAAGGTCGGCGAGCGCGAGTTCAATTTCTAAAACGCGAAGATGTTCAAGTGGATCACTCGGTCCAGGAATATCGTCGTCGGCAAACGCCCGCAAGACGTAGACGATTGCGTCAACTTCACGAATGTTGGCGAGAAATTTATTTCCGAGGCCTTCACCTTTGCTTGCGCCTTCAACAAGTCCACCGATGTCAACAACTTCAACCGTGGCGTAAACGATTTTTTGGGTTTTGGACATTACGGCGAGCGCATCGAGCCGTGGGTCAAGCACTTTGGCGATTCCGATATTTGGGTCTTTAGTTGCAAATGGGTAAGGCGCAGCTAGTGCGTTTGAGCCAGTAAGGGCGTTATATAAGGACGACTTGCCCGCGTTTGGTAAACCGACTAAACCGAAGCGTTCCATGAGATGCGTCACGCTATCTGTAATGAACTAGGTGTCTTAGTTGAGGCTTTACCTGCAATAATTGTTACTATGCAGATAGTGCTAATTATCCAGTTTAAGGAACCCCATTGTGACCTCATTTGACCTTGATCTCAGCAAATACCAACTCGGTTGGAGCGACAAAGTTGAGTATGCATTCGAGCCTGTCAAAGGTTTAAACACGGGCGTCGTAGAGCAGATCTCATGGTGGAAAGGCGAGCCAGAGTGGATGCGCAAAATGCGTTTGCGCTCGTTACAAACTTTCGAAAAGAAGCCAATGCTTGACTGGTTCGCAGTCAATATGCCAGACATTGATTTTCAAGATATTTTTTATTATCTCAAGCCAGCGACCGCACAAGTTGACGAATGGGAAGATCTTCCTGAAGAGATGCGCAGGACTTACGAAAAACTTGGCATCCCAGAAGCAGAACGAAAGTATCTCGCAGGTGTTACGGCGCAATACGAGAGTGAAGTTGTCTTCCATCGCAATCGCGAAGATCTCGAAAAACTTGGCATCTTGTTCTGCGACATGGATACAGCATTGCGTGAGTATCCAGATCTCGTAAAACAATATTTTGGTTCGGTCATTCCTCCTGGCGACAATAAGTTTTCTGCGCTCAACACATCTGTTTGGTCGGGTGGCTCATTTATTTATGTTCCGCCTGGCGTTGAGTGCGAGATGCCATTGCAGGCTTATTTTAGAATCAATAGCGAAAATGCCGGTCAATTCGAGCGAACATTAATTATCGCTGACGAAGGCTCGAAAGTTCACTACATCGAAGGTTGCTCTGCTCCGGTTTATACAAAAGATTCGTTGCACTCAGCAGTTGTTGAAATTATTGTCAAGCCAAGTGCCCACGTCACATATACGACTATTCAGAACTGGTCGCCAAATGTTTACAACTTGGTCACCAAGCGTGCGCGTGTCGAAGCCGAAGGCCACATGGAGTGGATTGACGGCAACATTGGTTCAAAACTGACGATGAAGTATCCAAGTGTTTATCTAATGGGACCAAAAGCATCAGGAGAAGTTTTGTCGGTGGCTTATGCCGGCGCAGGACAGCATCAAGATGCCGGAGCAAAAATGATTCACGCCGCACCAGAGACGACATCAAAGATTGTTTCAAAGTCGATCTCGAAAGATGGCGGCATCACTGCTTACCGAGGTTTGGTTCGCGTTGAAGAAGGCGCAACAAATTGCAAGAGTCACGTGCAATGCGATGCGTTAATTCTTGACGAAGCAAGCGAGAGCCGGACGTTTCCATATATGGAGGTCGGCGAGCGCGATGCACAAATAGGGCACGAAGCAACTGTCTCAAAAATCGCTGACGAGCAACTGTTCTATTTGCAAAGTCGTGGCCTCTCGCAAGAGCAAGCAATGAGCATGATCGTCAACGGGTTTATTGAGCCTGTAACTCGCACTTTGCCAATGGAGTATGCCGTTGAGTGGAGTCGCTTGATTGAGTTACAAATGGAAGGTTCGGTCGGCTGAACATAGCCTGCTGAAGAAAAATATAAATATGCCAATGCGAACTGAGTGCAAGCACTTCGAAAGTCGCTCATATTCAAATGGTGATGCAATGCGCCGTTGTCGACTTGATTTAGCGCCTGACGCGCCGTGGCGATGCCCAGACGCTTGTGCAAAGTTTGATCACCGTGCAGTCGATATTGGTTGGGCGCACAGCACAGTTGTGCCGACCACAACCCCAAATGAGCCAAGCAGTGTCGCCGATGGCACTGCTGCTTCGGTATTAGATGAAGCTGAAGCAATTATTAACGCCATGGCTACTGATATTGCAGCAGAAATTAAAGAGAAGCAAAATAAAAAGAAGAAACGAAAACGCAAGTGACATCATCAACTATTGCAACAACGCTGAGTAAACCGACTGTCAGTGAAGAGATTTGGCGCTATAGCCGCATCGGTGATCTCAATTTAGACAACTACAAACTTGGGCAAGTTACGACCAAGATAGAAGGCCCTAATGAGACGATTAAAAAAATTGTTTCGCAGACATCCAAAGTTGTTTCACGTGAACCCGTAGATATTTTCGAAGAACTTAACTTAAAACATGGGCAAGTTACTGCGGTGTCTGTGGCTCGCAACCAAGTTGTCACAGAGCCAATAATTGTTACTCACTCGCTAAATCAATCTGGTGTTGTCGTGTATCCGCGTCTAGTTATTGATGCACAAGAGAACAGCGAAGTTACAATCGTTGAGCGATTTATTTCGGGCAATGATATTGAGTCGCTAATCGTGCCAGTTGTAGACGTGCGTGCCGCGCAATCAGCGAGGGTTACATATGTGGCGATTAACGAACTTGGCACAGCAACATGGCAAATTGGCTACCAGCAAGCTGTTGGGCAGCGTGATTCGATGATGAAATTATTTACGGTTGCACTCGGTGGCGACTATGCCCGTATTCGTGCCGAGGTTCGTCTTGAAGGACAAGGTGCAAACTCGCAACAGGTTGCTTTATATTTTGCTGATTCAACTCAGATGCACGACTTTCGAACCTTGCAAGATCATGCCGCCCCGCGAACTCACAGCAGTTTGTTATTCAAGGGTGCAGTCAAAGACACTGCAAAAAGTGTTTACACCGGCTTGATTCGAATTCGTGAGAACGCAACAAAGTCAGAGGCATTTCAAACCAATCGCAATCTCACTTTGTCACATGGCGCTTGGGCAGAAAGCGTGCCAAATCTCGAAATCGAAACGAATGACGTGAAATGCAGTCATGCCAGCACAGTTGGCCCAGTTGATGATGAGCAACGTTTTTATCTTGAGAGTCGCGGAATCGCTCCAGATATTGCTGAACGACTTGTCGTACTTGGTTTTTTTGGCGAAGTGCTCGATCGCTTGCCTTCGGTGCCGTTTATCTCAGATTTACGAGAGCGAGTCAGCACAAAACTTCTCGGTGAATCGTCTCAAAACAATAAGGCGAAACCATGAAATCAGTTGTCTGTCAATTTGACGAACTTGTGTCTGGTTCAGTTAAGCGTTTTGTTGTAGGCACTCGTGCCATCGCTGTCGTAAGAATAGAAAATAAGGTTTATGCGATCGGCGACAAGTGCAGCCACGCCGATGTGGCTCTTTCTGAGGGTGAAGTTTTCTGTGACACCAAAGAAATTGAATGTGTCCGACATGCCAGTTCTTTCAGTCTTGAAACTGGCAAGCCAAACACTTTGCCGGCGACTCAGGCAGTGTCTGTCTATGTTGCAACAGTCGAAAATGGCGAAGTTGTAATTGAGATCGAATGAGGTCTAACAAATGACAACACTAGAAATCAAAAATCTTGCAGTGTCAGTTGGTGGTGCGCAGATTCTAAATGACGTTTCGTTGACAATTAAGTCTGGCGAAGTTCATGCTGTGATGGGTCCTAACGGTGCAGGCAAATCAACTTTGTCAGCGGCACTAATGGGCAAACCGGGTTACACAGTTACTGGTGGCTCAGTTGCCCTTGATGGGGTAGACATGCTTGCATTACCGACTTGGCAACGGGCGATTGCTGGCTTGCATTTGATTATGCAATATCCAACTGAGATACCTGGAGTGATGCTGCAAGAGGCAATGGCAGCCGCACTAGACACACGCAGTCGTAATTCAAGCGAACTCAAAAAACTTATTGAGGTCGAAGCCAAGCGAATTGGTTTCGACCCCGAGTTAGTGACGCGTTCAGTAAATGTCGACTTCTCTGGTGGCGAAAAAAAGCGAAGCGAAACTTTGCAACTTGCAGTCTTGCAACCCAAAATTGCGATTCTTGACGAACTTGACTCAGGTCTTGATATTGATGCTCTGCGCGATTGTGCGCAACGAGTTGAAGATGCAACTCACGAAACAAAACTCGGCGTGCTAGTTATTACTCACTACAGCAGGTTGTTTGATCAACTGAAGCCAGACTTTGTTCATATTTTGACTAATGGCCGAATCGTCAAGAGTGCTGGCCCAGAACTGGCCGATGAACTTGAAGTCACTGGCTACGCCGCTTACGCAAATTCATAACTTAAAAACCAGATAAAAAAAGTGGGC
>JAEMRY010000119.1 GCA_016463105.1 Ilumatobacteraceae bacterium
AGTCGCTTACTGCGCGACAGATGAGTTGTAAGTTGTTTTAGTGGCTGATCGCGCGAAATTGCTGTCGAAGTCGAATTTTTTGCTCGGGTGCGACTGCCCGGTCAAATTAAAATATTCTAAATCTGGATATCCATCGCTCAATACGGGCAACTCATTTTTAGAGTTTTTTGCTGACGGTGGGTTCATGATTGAAGCACTAGCACGAACTTTATTTGTAAATGGACAATGGATAAACCCGAAGGCTGGCGAAACTGCAGAACAAGCCACCGCACGAATGTTGGCTGTGCCTGGCGACGGCGTGTGGTTTGAGCCGACTTTTGTTGTCAATGACATGCTCGTGCGAGTCGATATTTTGCAACGCACCGGCAACACACTGCGGTTAATTGAAATAAAGGCCGCAAGCTTCAATTCGGTTGAAGAGATAAATCCATTTCGTGGAAAAAAGGGTGGAGTGCTAGCAGGTTGGCGAAACTATTTATTAGATCTTGCATTTCAGACAGACGTGCTCGAACTGGTTTATCCAGAAATGAAAGTCGTACCAGAACTCTGTTTGGTTGATAAATCAAAGACTTGTAAAGAAGAGGCAATCTTCAACAAAATTGAGTTGGTAACAGATAAAGACCCAGGCAGCACTGGGCCACGGGCAATTTATGTGGGCGATCCCGTCGCATTTGCAAGCCAGCATTTCTTAGGATTTTTAAATGCACGAACTGAAGTTGACGAACTTATCGCCGAAGTGCGCTCAACGAGAAAAAGTTTGTTAAAAATAGTTGCTAACCCAAGTATGGCGATTGATTCGCCGATCGGCAGTCACTGTCGTGATTGTGAGTATCGAAATATTGCCAGCAGCCGCAACGGTTTTGCTGAATGTTGGGGAGAGTTGGCCGCTGGTGACCCGCACATCATCGACTTGTTTAAGTCTGGCTTGTTGGCAGATGCTGCCGGCAACAAGGGCAACGGCATTGCGTCATTGATTGAAAGTCGAATTTCAAAGCTTGTTGATATTCCTGCGAACATTATTGACGCCAGCAAATCAACTGGACGTCGACAATTGAAGCAACTTCAATGCACAATTAATGGTCAAGAATGGGTCGACCCACTTTTGCGCGAAGAACTTGATGCGTGCGAATATCCGCTGCATTTTGTCGATTTTGAAACCTCGCGGCTAGCAGTGCCGTATCACAAGGGAATGCAACCGTATGAACAGATCGCTTTTCAATTTAGTTGTCATACGATTTTGAAGCCAGGTGACAAAGAGTTACAACACTGTGAATGGATAAATGTCGCTGATGCGTTTCCGAGTTTCGAATTTGTCCGAGCATTGCGCGATGCAATCGGCGACACCGGCACGATGTTGGTATGGAGCGATTTTGAACAGTCGACATTAAAAGACATTCGTCGGCAGATGGATCATTACAAACTCGGCGACAAAAAACTTGCCGACTGGGTTGATGCGATGGTGCCAGATCGCAAAGATGGCGGGCGAGTGCAAGATTTGCTCGAACTTTGTGGCTTGCACTATTACCATCCAGAAATGGAAGGTCGACTGAGCATTAAATATGTTTTGCCGGCGATTTGGAGTGGCAATGAATATTTGTGGCGCGATCCGTGGTTCTCGAAATATTTCAGAGAAAATCTAGAAGGAGCGATGGACCCGTACGATGCCTTAACGGGTGTGATTTTAGAAACTGACAATAGCGATTCGAATAGTCAAGAGACCGAAATTGCGGTTGATGCAGTGCGTGAGGGCATCGGCGCGATGCGTACTTATCAAGAAATGATGTATGGATTAAGTCGCTCTGACGCCAAACATCGTGAAGCCGTCAAAAAAATGTTGCTGCAATACTGCGAACTAGACACAGCAGCAATGGTGATTATCTGGAAGCACTGGATGACTCGTCTCGCTGGCGTGAAATAATTTATTTGACGCGCATGACTCGAAACGGGTCACCAATTTTGAGAAAGTTCTCATAGACCTCTGGCAAATCAGTGCGTAGTCGCTTTGTATCGAGTGCTTGTTTGCCTGAGTGTTGCTTCCATGTGACGACTTGTTCGCCGTCGAGTAAACCTATTTCGTGAGCCAACAACAATCTCGCGAGTTCGTCTTTGGCGATCGTCTCTTGTTTTTCTGCCAGGCGTCGAGTTTCGCGGGCGTCGCGTAGGTTGGCTAAAACTGCGCGTGCAGACTCTGGAAGTTCAATTGCTGTCGGCGTTGCTTTGTAGAGCGAAGAGATTTGATCGGCACTGAACTGGTTGATGTCGGCGTCGGCACGTGCACCTGAGTCGACGAGTGCACCAAAGCGCTCGGCTTCGGCCCACAACTGATCGATGGCTTCTTGGTTGCGTGGCAGCTCGACCATTGAAATTCGCAAGTCACGGTCAAGCACAATAAAAAACAATGGCACGTTTAATACGGATTGTTGTGCCCAGCCTTGCCAACGCCATTCGAAGGGCAGGTCATCAGCCGTATGAACGCTGTAGCGGGCACTTGTTTTGGCTTCGACGCCAACTGTTGGTCGCTCTTCGTTATCGACACCATCTTTAGAAATCGTGAAGCGACCCGCGCGATACATCACCGATGGAGTGAAAACATTTACACCAAGTAGATGTGACGCTTCTTCAAGTAGTGCAGGTTCGAGCACATTGCCACGACGAAAGACCGGCTTGTCTTCTTCAACCGTCGGATCAACACTTTTATCAAAAAAAAGATCTGAGCGAGTCGAATATGGCGAAGCACCCATTAACGCAGGAGCATCTGACGCACCGAATGTGCACCGGCCATTTTTGTCGCGCCAACGCAATCGAAGCCAGTCTTCGCTGCCGTGCTTTGGCTTAGGGATTCGTTCGAATTCGACTGCGCCTTGGGTGATCATTATTGTCTCTATTTCTTTTTGGGGAAGAGACATCATCCCCTAAGGGTGTAACAGGGTTGGCGGGTTACAAATTCGGGGTTCGGTGCGCCCATGGTTGGGCGGT
>JAEMRY010000043.1 GCA_016463105.1 Ilumatobacteraceae bacterium
GCATCTTGTAACCCGTCGTTGTAGTCAAGATTTGCACCTTCAAGAAGTTGCAACGAGGCTGGATCGACAACAACTTTTACATCTCCAAATGTTTGCACAAGGTCGTCAGCGGCGAATTCTCCATCAAAAAACATTTCATATGAATAGCCCGAGCAACCGCCTGGTCGCACGGCAACGCGCAAAGCAAGTTCAGTTGCATTCTCAGATTCGAGAAGTTGCTTGACTTTGACTGCTGCTTTGTCTGTAAGAGTGATCATTTGACGGTCTCCGTTTGGGTTATTCGAATGTAATAAAAGACTACCGCTTGCAATGCAATACAAGCACGATTATGCCAAGCATATGCCAATGGCAACGAAGCATCCATTGGGTTGTCAGGTAGTTTTATAGGTATGACTGGCCGCCGAGTGCAGCCCCCAACGCCTGCAGAGGTGACCAATCTGTTGCGTGCAGTAATTGACCCAGAGCTTGGCGACAACATTGTTGACCTGGGGATGGCAACAGGCGTCACGGTTTCTGATGAAGGTCTCGTAACGATTGGTGTGAAACTCACAATCAAGGGTTGTCCGTTACGTGTGCAAATTAAAAACGATGTTGAATCACGGGTCACGACTCACCCTGGCGTAACAAAAGTAAAAATTGAGTGGGGCGAAATGGATTCTGATGAGCGCACTGCAGTTATGACTCGCGCCAGATGGAATGCAAAAGAAAATGCACCCGCAACTCAAATTCCGTTGAACACTCGCATTTTGGCAATCGCTAGCGGCAAAGGTGGTGTTGGCAAAAGTTCAGTGACTGTAAACCTCGCTGCTGCACTTGCAAACCAAGGCTTCACAGTCGGTGTTTTAGATGCAGACATTTGGGGATTCTCGGTTCCGCGAATGTTAAATATGTCTGACCGTCTTGAAGCCAAACTTATTAGTGGCAGTGACAAACCAAAAATGATCCCGAATGAGCGAATTGTTGGCAAAGGCGTATTGAAAGTTGTCAGCACAGGCATGCTTGTCGAAGATGAGGGCACTGCTTTGATGTGGCGTGGACTGATGCTGACAAAAGCAGTTGAACAATTTTTGAAAGATGTTCACTGGGGCGATCTGGATTATTTATTGATTGATATGCCACCAGGCACCGGTGATGTGCAAATGGGTTTGGCCCGCATGTTGCCACGCACTGATTTGATAATCGTCACGACGCCTTCTGTGTCGGCGCAAAAAGTTGCGATTCGTGCAGCCGACATGGCGCGACGAAGTTTCTTACGTATCGCTGGTGTGATCGAAAATATGAGCGCATTCACTTGTGAGCACGGAACTAGTTATCAGTTATTCGGCCAGGGTGGCGGTCAAAATTTAGCCACTGAAATCGGCTCTGAGTTACTCGGTCAGGTTCCAATTGAGAGTGCTGTTGCTCACGGCGGAGACAATGGCGAGCCTGTGGCGATTAACGGTTCAGGAATTGCCGCCGAGGTATTTCGTGATATTGCAAAGAAAATTATTTCGCAGACTGTGCCTGTCAACGAGATGGCCGGCTGCTCAGCCCGCATGCTCGAAAGCGTCGCCCTCGCCCTCGGTGAAAAACCAAAAAAATAACGATTCGCGATAATTTAATATCCGGGGTCGCCGGGCATTAGTACGCCAATTACTTTGCCGTCGCTGTTTGTGCGTAGACGTGGCAAAATCGCAACTGGGTTTGAAACTTTTTTTGCTGCTGTCAAAACTTCGGCACTTGTCTTATATTTGGCAAGAAATTTCAAATTTTCAGAAGTTGGTGGAAACATCGCCAATTCTCCACGCGCTAATTGGTCAAGCGCATGTTGTGGTTGCACCCACAAACTCGCAATTGTCTCTTGTGAATCATGCAACGGCTCTTGCGATGCGGGCGCGCGTGCCACAAAAAATCGCGTATCAAACCTGCGTGCTTCACCGACTGGTGTTATCCAGTGACTCACATAGTGAATTGAGTCGGTAACGAGTCGCAGATCTTCAAGTCGACATAAATCAATAATGCTCAGCACTGAATCGTGAACATTTAATCGAGCCTGATCAAATCGCTGAATAATTTCATCCTCATCAAATGCAATTAATTGATTTGTCTTGGTGCTTCGCGCCAGCAAAACACCAGCCTCTTCGAAACATTCACGAATCGCCGCCACCCAATAGGCGAGCCCACCTTTTGGAATCTGCAACAGACCACTTGCGTGCGTGTCATCTAATCCATCACAGAATTGCTCGAGTTCATCGATGCCATCAAGTTCGTCAACTCTTCCACCAGGAAACACATACATTCCTCCAGCAAATGCGGCGTTCAGCGTGCGTTGCAACATAAAAACTTCAAACTCGCCGTCTTCAATATCGCGGATCAACATCACGGTGGCTGCCGGTCGAAGCGCACTCTTATCTTTTGGAGCACCCGCAGGTTCGGCGTCGAAACTTGTCACAGCATTGAGAATACGCAAAGCCACGCAGCCAATCATCATTGATGCGACGTGCTGTGTCATTTCAGAGATTGTTCGCCGATAGGTTCAAAGCAATGAATCGCGTGTCGGTCGACACTGCGGGACGCCCACCGTCTGTGGATGCACTCGCACGAGAGCTAGCGATTCGTCATTCCTTGCCTCATGCAGTTCTTGTTGATATTGCCCGTCGCGCAATCGCAAATGGTTCAATCGCGGACGTAAAAAAAATTGCCGACGAACTCGCCAGCGAATTAGCGCAAAGTTTGTTGCGCGATGTTGTCAACGCGACTGGTGTTTTATTGCATACGAACCTCGGTCGAGCGCCAGTCGCTGTGCAAACAATAAACCGAGCGTCGAATCTTGAATTAAATATGTTGACTGGCGAACGCGGTTCGCGCCAAGACGCAGTCGGAAAATTGTTAGCCCTTCTTTGCGGTGCGCAGGCTGCGCTAGTTGTCAACAACAATGCGGCGGCGGTGCTTTTGGTAGTTGCGGCGCTGGCCAATTCTCGAGATGTTGCAGTTTCGCGTGGTGAAAGTGTTGAAATCGGTGGCAATTTTCGTATTCCAGAAGTCACCGAACAATCTGGTGCGCGACTGGTTGACGTCGGCACGACTAACCGCACGCGTCTGCGCGACTATCAAAAAGCGATTGACAAACGAGGCAATGATATTGCGCTTGTGTTAAAAGTTCATCCGTCTAATTATCGAGTGTCTGGTTTCGTTGAAGACACGCCGACGCGTGAACTCGCAACTTTGTCGGTGCCAGTGGCTGTTGATATTGGCTCAGGATTAATCGATAACACATGCCCTTGGTTGGAGGGTCGTACACCTGCGTGGTTAGCCAACGAACCCGCTGCTCGACAAACACTTAAAGACGGCGCAGCACTCGTGATGTTCAGTGGCGACAAACTTTTCGGTGGCCCACAATGTGGAGTGATTGCTGGCCGAGCCGATCTCGTAGAGGCTTGCGCGCAACATCCGCTCGCGCGCGCTTTGCGTCCTGGCTCGTTGACGATGTTGTCGATGCAATCTTTAGCACTTGCATATTTAGATCGAACCGTAACAACTGAGATTACTTTCTGGCAGATGGCGACTATCCCTGTTTCTGAATTGCAGTTGCGTGCTGAAAAAATAATTAGTGCATCTGGTGTTGGCGAAGTTTGTTCGCTTGATTCAATACCTGGTGCTGGGTCGGCACCAGGTGCAACAATTGCATCAGCAGGAATCGTCATCGCGGGCGATCATCTTGCGAAATTGCGCAAACATGATGTGCCGATCATTGCTCGGGTTAAAGACTCAAAAACATTTATTGATTTGCGCACTGTTCGACCTCAGGATGACGCAGTTTTAGCAAGTGCTTTAAAGAGTTTGCAGAAATAATCTGCGACCGCAATGACTGTTATTGCCACGGCTGGTCATGTTGATCACGGTAAATCGTCACTTGTTCGAGCGCTAACAGGCACAGACCCCGATAGGTGGGAAGAAGAAAAGCGTCGAGGAATGACGATTGATCTTGGGTTTGCACACACAGTTTTGCCGTCTGGGGCTGTAGCAAGTTTTATTGATGTTCCAGGGCACATTCGTTTTTTGCGCAATATGTTGGCTGGTGTTGGGGCAATTGACGCATGTGTTTTAGTCGTCGACGCAAAAGAAGGCTGGATGCCACAGACCGAAGAACATTTTCAGATTTTGAAACTTCTCGGAGTGACATCGGGTCTCGTCGCATTGACCAAAGTTGATTTGATTGATGATGTTCTAGAAAATATACGCCGCAACGAAATTGCTGAGCGCATGAGTGACTCGTTTTTATCGAATGCTGAGATAATTTCAACTTCAATCACAACCAAACAAGGGTTAGATAATTTACGCATTGCATTAGATCGATTAATAACAAACGAGTCTGTACCTACTGATTTAATAATTAAACAACGGCCTCGACTCTGGATTGACAGGGCGTTCACGACTAAAGGTGCAGGCACAGTCGTGACCGGAACATTGATTGAAGGATCATTAGAAGTTGGCGACGAACTAACCGTTGTGCGCACACAGCAAAAAGTTCGGATTCGTGAAATTCAGCAGCATGAAAAATCAGTTACACGACTTGATGATGGTCATCGTTGTGCTTTGAATTTGGTAGGCATCTCGCACGAAGAAATTTCTCGTGGTGATGCACTTGTAAATGCAAAACAATGGAAACCAACATCGATGTTTGATGCGTCATTACAAATCGTTCCGAGCCTCAAACATCGTGTTACTCGACGTGGTAGTTACACGGTCTATATCGGTTCGGGCGAATTCGCCGCCAAGATTCGACTCATTGGCGCGCGCGAGTTAAACGCCGACGAGCAAGGTTCGGTGCGGATCGCACTCTCATCACCGCTTGCTCTTTTGCCAGGCGACCGATACATCCTTCGCGAATCTGGTCGCCAAGAAACTATTGGTGGTGGAGAAGTACTTGATATTCATCCAGTGCTTCGTGTTTCACGAGCAAAGCCCGACCGATCTGCAGATCGTTTGATTGCAGAGCGCGGATGGGTAACTGTTGACGACTTCGAATTATTGACAGGTGAGGTTCGTCCTGCAGTGGTTGGTAATTGGCTAACAACTGATGTGTTGCACGACGCGGTGAGAAAAGATTTAGCCGTTCGTCTCGCTAAACAAACAGATGGCATCGAAATTTCACGGCTTGAAAATTTTGAACAAGCAGTTCTTGCAACTTTGCCCGAAGTTGTGAGCGAGATGGGTAAGGCTCGGATCAAAGGCACCGGTTCAATAGTCGATCATCCTTATGTCGGATTATTTGCGCATGCTGGAGTAACACCTCCGGATACAAAGACACTTGATCGCAACATCGTGCGTCAACTTGTGCAGCGCGGATTATTAGTCGATGTCGACGGGACTACATTTCATATCTCGGCGCTAGAAAAAGCACGACTCAACGTGATTGATATTTTGAACAAAAGTCCACAGGGTTTCACAGTTTCGCAATTTCGTGAGCACCTCGGTATCACGCGCAAACATGCTGTGCCGCTACTTGAAGCTCTTGACAATCGCGGAATCACCAAACGTTCTGGTGATTTGCGAGTCGGTGGCGCACGACTTGCTAACTAGCTAGTTATTGAAAATTTATTTAGGCTTGCGCATTTCGCGATAGTCACGGGCAGCACCTTCAAGCGGTTCAACTTCGAGAGTTACACCATCAATGGCGGCAACGCGCAATTCTTGACCGTCATCAATTGGCGTTGAGCGATTTGTTCTTGCACGCCAAGTTGCATCATGAATTCGCACGACCCCAAGTGGATCAATCGAACCAACTGCAACACCAATACTTCCGATCATCCACTCGCGTCCGATTGTTGGCGTGGCGAACCTGGTGCGCACCATCGATGGCATGCCGACAATAAAGGCCAGAGAAATCGCGGCGATTCCAGAAGCGAGAGTGAGCCATGAAAGCCGAACATCGCCACCGTCACTAGGTCGAAATAGCGTGAGGCTGGCAATCGTAAATAATGCAAGACCTAAACCGGTAAAAAATCTCGGTATTCCAACTTGCACATCTATCGCCAGCGCAAGCATTGCGATCAATAACAACACAAGACTCGCGCCACGCAACGGAAGCGTTGCGAGTCCGTGACTTCCGAGAACAACACAAACCGCACCTACAACTCCGGCGATACCGATACCCGCCGTGAAAAATTCAAATATCAATAGTGCGAGACCGATGATGAATAATAAGTAAGTCACAGGTGGACTTGCTGATGTGTGCAACAAGCGCTCTACTAAACCAAGTTTGAAGAATCTCGTCGTCGCAGCGTCGCGAACCAGTTGCCCGTTTTCGTCTTTGGCGTCGACAACTGTGTGCAATGTTTTGCCTTTTATCGTCAGTCCATCTAGTGCCAGCAACATATTGCGCAGCACCGGCACTCCGTCATCGGCTGTCGTAAGTTTTAGTGCACCAAGTTTTTTTGCTTCTTGAGAATTTAATGTTGAATCAAATAGTTTTGCTGATGCATCACCAAAACTCACTTTGCCGGCACTTGTGTTTAACAACTTTCCTGTCTTACCGATGCGCGTGCCATCGGCCATTGCCGAAACGTCTGCAACTGCCAGCAACTGAGCAGCACTGCCGTATGCACGAGCGGTCGTAGGTCCAACCCAGACACCGATTGGCAGTTTTGAATTAATTATTCGATCAAACAACTGTGTTAGCCGAGCCGCAGAAACGACACCACCATGTGAGTTGACTTGCAAAATTATTGCTTGCGACGTCGAATTTTCGGCACGGTCAATTGCTTGTTCAATATCGTTGACCACAATTTCGTCAATTAATCCATTCACTTCAACAATGTCGACTGGCGCTAGATCGATTGCTTGTTCTTGCGCACGCGCGGTTCCTGCGGCAACGAGCATCATTGCCGTCATCAAAACAAGCATTGCAACTGTGATGTATGTCCGTAATTGACTGGCTGCTATACGCAATTAACTCTCCGAAGCGTGTGTTGAGAGACTTACGCTAACATTTGCGCGTGCACATTTTGCTTGCCACCGACGCTCAATGGGTTCTTGACGAAGTTCACGCAGCGCTCGGATCGCCTGAAACTTCGTTTGTCGTGTGCAGTGATGGCCGTGATGTGCCGCAAGCCATAAAGCAACGCACGCCAGATTTAGCAGTTCTCGATTTGCAGAGCGGCTCAATGGGTGCGATGGCAGTGACGATGGATTTGCGGTTAGATCACAGTGACGGGCGAGCGCCACACGTTCCAGTTTTAATGTTGCTTGATCGTGTTGCTGATGTGCATCTTGCACGACGTAGTGGTGCGCAAGGTTGGCTAATTAAACCACTTGATTCGCTTCGGCTGCGTCGCGCCGCAAACGCAATTGCTGCCGGTGAGTCTTGGCACGAAGGTGTGCCAGTCGAGGCTTAACTATTTACGATTACTTCGGCGATCTGCAAAGCATTTAGCGCAGCGCCTTTGCGAAGATTGTCGTTAGAGACAAACAGCACGAGGCCTTTGTTTCCTTCGATTGAATGATCTTGTCGAATTCTTCCAACGAAACTTGCGTTCTTGCCCGCGGCGTTCAACGGTGTTGGAACATCAATCACACTGACACCTGCGGCGCTTGACAAAATTTTTATTGCTTCGGTCGGAGTTATTGGACGATCAAATTCGAGATTTAGCGAAAGTGAGTGTCCAGTAAAAACTGGAACCCGCACGCAAGTGCCCGAGACTCGAAGATTTGGTATATGCAAAATCTTTCGGCTTTCATTGCGCAGTTTCTTCTCTTCATCTGTTTCTAACATTCCATCATCGACAAGACTGCCTGCGAACGGTACGACGTTGAACGAAACTGTTCGAGGAAACTTAACTGCAGGTGGAAACGAAATCGCTTCGCCACTGTATGTAAGTTCATCAGCGCGTTCAGCACCAAGTTTTATTTGTTCGTGCAATTCTGCGACACCCGAAACACCCATCCCACTGACTGCTTGGTATGTGCTTGCGACCATTCGAGTAAGACCCGCTGCATCGTGCAGTGGCTTGAGCACAGGCATTGCCGCCATTGTCGTGCAGTTTGGGTTAGCGATAATTCCGAGTTTTGCCAACGCGATATCTTCAGGGTTTACCTCTGAAACAATTAACGGCACGTCAGGGTTCATTCGCCACGCTGATGAATTGTCGATAACGATTGCGCCGCGCTTGGCGTAAATTTCGGCAATTGCCCGAGAAGTAGTCGCACCAGCAGAAAAAATCGCGATATCTAAATCACTTGTGTCGGCAGTCGAAGCATCTTCAACGGTGATCTTCTGGCCATTCCATTCGATGACACTGCCAGCAGATCGTGCTGAAGCGAAAAATCTAACTTTTGACGCCGGAAAATTTCGTTCGATCAGCAATGTCTGCATAACGCTGCCGACCATGCCAGTTGCGCCGACTATTCCTAAAGTTACTTTTTTTGTCACGCATTCAGGATACTTGAGCGACCAACCACCAGTGGCTTGGATTAATTCGATTCGTTGGAATAGTTTTTATGGGCTTTTGACTGTTTGTTGAAACTTTGAGTTTTCGCTTTACAGAATGAAATACTTTGATTTCGCAGAGCGCAGGGGCAACTTTTGCCAGCACAGTATTTGGGTTCAGGCGGTTTGCTTGCCAGCCGATTCGTGTTGACCATCGCCAACGCGCCAAGCGCGGACCGATTATTGAGACTTTCCAAAGCGCCCGCATCGCAACACCCAGTGGCACCAGCACAACATCACTCAGAACCCAAGTGCGGAAGTTGAGCACGATTGTGCCACCGCTTCGCGTGACACGGATTGCTTCATTTACAAGTTCGATGGCATCTTGTGGTTGACAGTGTTGCAATGTGATGTATGAAAAAGTTGCATCAACCGTGTCGTCACCGAGCACAAGTGTTCGTCCGTTAACGACATGCAGCGTGTTGAGGCGGTCAATTCGTCCAAACTGCGCAACTGTTTGTCGACATCTCTCGAGAAACGCTGAGTCAACGTCGGCCGCAATTACTTTTTGACAGCGATTCGTAAATGCCGAAGTCATTCTGCCGATGCCACTACCAATTTCAAGAAGCGTTGACGACTCAAATTGAATATTTTGGAGTTCAAGCAACCTGACATATCGCTGAACTTCTTTATCACCTGTATCAACAAACTCTTTGAGTGTTAAATCGTCACCCGTTTCGTTATTGAAAACCCATCCAGTTTCGCGAACCACATCATCTGCACTGAGATTATTATCGGCGAGATGTCCGGCGCGTCGCCAAGGCAAATGATGAGCGCGTTTAGTTTGCATAGTGTGTCAAGAAACCTACTTGCGTTCAGGAAGTGGTGCTGAATACTCCTCGCCACTATCTAAGTTAAACGCCGTGTGCAATGCTCGAACGGCTTTTTCTAGCATTGGTGCAGCCACAACAACAGAAATTCTAATTGTGCTTGTTGAAATCATTTCAATATTTACTTTGTTGTCGGCAAGCACTCGAAACATTTTCGCGGCAATACCTGGGCTTGATTTCATTCCTGCACCAACGAGTGAAATCTTGGCAATGTTCGTGTCTTTAGTTACACCAATAGCACCGACTTGTTTGGCAATGCGTTGCACGATTGGCTCGGCAATTGACACATCTGTTTTCGGCAACGTAAATGAAATGTCTGTTGTGCCAGCAGTTGAAGTGTTTTGGACGATCATGTCAACGTTGACATTGGCATTTGCCAGTGGTTCAAACAACGCGGCAGAAACGCCTGGTTGGTCAGGCACGCCCAGCACAGTAATTTTGGCGTCGCCGGCGTCATGCACGACACCAGAGATAATTGGATCTTCCATATTTTTTTCTCCTTTACGTTCTTCGCTTGTTATCCAAGTCCCTTGTTCCCAAGTGAAACTTGAGCGCACATGAATTGGCACATTGTGATTACGAGCAAATTCGACACTGCGTAGCGCGAGTACTTTGCTGCCAGCCCCAGCCATCTCAAGCATTTCGTCAAACTCGAGATGTTTTAGTTTGCGTGCCTGTGACACGATTCGAGGGTCAGCGGTGAATACTCCAGTGACGTCAGTATAAATTTCACAAACATCTGCCTTAAGAGCAGCAGCCAGCGCAACGGCAGTCGTGTCGCTTCCGCCACGACCAAGAGTTGTGATTTCTTTTGAGGTGCTAACGCCTTGAAAACCTGCAACGACTGCAACCTTTCCTTCGCGCAATGCTTCTCTTACGCGGTCACCTTTAATTTCAAGAATTTTCGCTCGGGTGTGCACGGTGTCAGTGATAATGCCAACTTGACTGCCAGTAAAGCTCATTGCCTCAACAGAAAGATCTTGTAATGCCATACATAAAAGTGACATGCTGATGCGTTCGCCAGTTGTCAGCAACATGTCCATTTCGCGACCCGACGGTGCCGATGAGACTTGCCGTGCGAGTTCCATCAGGTTGTCGGTGGCTTTGCCCATTGCCGAAACAACGATTACGAGTTGATTACCTTCTGCTTTTGATGCCGCAATATGACGAGCGACATTGCGCATTCTCTCGGGGTCAGCAACCGAAGTACCGCCATATTTTTGAACAATCAGAGCCACAGCGTTCAACGCTAGCGGTGCAGGTGTTGCTGACCTGTAGCATTTTGTCTTCATGGGTACAGACAAACGAAGCCGTCAAAAAGAAAATCGCCGTGCACGCCTCGATCAAGTTGATAAGCAGGTCATGCGTCAAAATTTGCGTCGCCGAATAACGCGGATTGCTTTACTGATTGGCGCAGTTATTGCCGTTGTTTTGTTAGTCAATTGGAGTAGCAACAACGACAGCGAGACAGCAACACCAAGTGATTCAACAGAGCCTGTCGAATCAGCTGAGTCAACCGTGGCTCCAGTTGCTGGCGGACCATTTGTCTATGGCCAAGGTGAGTGCGCACCTGCTGATGGAACAGGCACACAAG
>JAEMRY010000044.1 GCA_016463105.1 Ilumatobacteraceae bacterium
GCAATGTTTGCGTCATCAGTTGTGATCACATCTACGAGTGGCGCATAGGCGCAATCGTCAAGTTCCATTTTTACGCCGTTGAGAGCACCGAGCGCCGGCGTGACTTCAAGCAGTTGCAAAATTACTGGCGTATCTGGCCCGAGCATTTGACCCGAAGCGATGCGAAATAAAATTCCGTATCCGATTTGACCGGCGGCGCCCGTAACTGTGATTCGAACTGGTGTAGTCATAGCGCCGTCATCATACGACAAAAATTACGGCCGACCAATTGCTTGCATCATTAGGTCAGCGTAAACCTTTTGACCTTCAACACGAATGTGAGTTTTGTCCCGATAAAGATATTCGGGGTGGGCGTTGGCCACAGCATCCCAGTCCAAGACTTTGACGTTCTCATAGCGCGACGGCAACTCGGTTATGCGACGATTGTTGGTGTTTTGCCGAGCTTCGCTCGGCACATGTACCGTCACGAACAACACCAACGGCACATCTTTAAGTGGCACCATAATTTCATCGAGGGTTGTCTCGTCAACGGTGTTATTTGTACCTAAGTGAATAATCACAACCGAGCCAAGACGGTTAACAGACTTCATAAAGTTAGCGATCTCAAGCGCTGCTCGAAACGAACGACTCTTGGCTGCATCGACCGTGACCCCGCGTTCAGTCAAAACCCTTGCTGCACCAAGCATTACCGAATCACCAATTGCGAGAACATCAATAACTTGACCATCAAGAGTTTCAGGCTGAGCAACTAGTTGCCCGGCAATTGTTGTCGCAGTGCCTGAGAGCGAATTATTAGTTGTGCCATCACTATTTTTTGAATTCTGGCCAAGCACATCGACTGTATTCGATTCATTATCGGCAAGATTCTGGGTAATCTCGTCAACCTGCACATTGGCAGTAAACAAACTGACTGCGCTGAACACAGGCAAGAGCGCCAAGATTGCTACTAACACAATTGATCTTTGACGCTTATTGAGCTCGCTACCGAAAACAGGCTGACGAAATCGCGCCCACCATTTTGAAATGACGCCTTGGCGCACTGGTGTCTCAACATAGCGATAACTCAACTCAGTTATCGCAAGTGCCAACAGCACGAGCAACACAAACTCATACGGCGTTAAACCGTTGCCAGCAAAACGCCGATAGAACTGAAACACCGGCCAATGAAATAAATAAAAACCGTAAGATCGACGACCAAGCCAGACAAGCACAGGGTTGCCAAGACTTCGCGAAATAATTGTTGATGCCGGATGAACTGCAGTAGCGATAACCACAACGCTCGCAAGATCTACAAGAAAGAACCCGCCACGAAACAAAAAGTCATAACCAACCGTGCCCGCATCAGTACCTTGCGTAACTGTCTGAAATCTGAACATCATTAATGCCAGTGCAACAAGCGCACCTAGACCGATGCAGTCAAGTAACTTTTTATTGATTTCGAGTTGAGAACGCTTAAGCAACCATGGTCGCCACCAAATCGCAAGTGCAGCGCCGAGCAATAAGCCACCAGACCGAGTCAGCGTGCCAAGAAATAAAAAATCGACTCGTGAAACTGAATGCCCTAAAAGCGACATGAACTGACCAGGTGTTTCGTCAATTGTCGAAATCGTGCCCGTGCGATAAGTGAAGCCCATATACAAAGCAACAGCTAATGATGCACCAAAAAAACCCACACCTACTTTTGGCAATCGTTGCTTGCCTAGTTTGGCAACTAGAAGCATTACTAACGGCCAAATTAAATAGAACTGCTCTTCTACTGCAAGTGACCATAAGTGACGAAGTGGCACAAACTCGAACGAAGTGAAATAACTTGTGCCACCCCAAATTTGAAACCAGTTAAAGCCATACAAAAGTGCAGCAACTACATCACCACGAAGTGTTCCGAGTATTTCGCGTTGAAATAACGAGGCGAAAATCACCACACCGATCAGTACCACCCAAAGCGCTGGCAGCAATCGCCTCGCTCGGCGCAACCAAAACTGCCTGAGACTTACCGAACCATTTTTCTCTGATTCGGCAAGCAACAACAAAGTAATTAAATATCCGCTGATGACAAAGAAAACTTCGACTCCGAGAAACCCGCCAGGCAACCACAGTTTGTTGGCGTGATAAATAATTACGGCTACAACTGAAAGCGCGCGAATGCCATCTAGAGATGGAATATATGTAAGGAGTTCGGATCGTTTGTTCATTTGTCAGTGCTCACATGAGCATTAAAATTCTAATGTTTTAACGACTTACAAGTGATGCAATTTATAGACCAAGAACGATCTGAGCCATCAATTCACAAGCTTCGGTTGGGTTCAGCCCAATCTTGACGCCTGCACTGCGTAGCGCATCCATCTTGCCTTGTGCCGTTCCTTTGCCACCAGAAACGATTGCTCCAGCGTGACCCATTTTTTTGCCAGCAGGTGCTGTGACACCAGCGATATACGCGCTCATCGGTTTTGTTACATGAGTCATAATGAACTCTGCTGCTTCTTCTTCGGCTGATCCACCGATTTCGCCGATCATGATTATCGCGTGAGTCTCTGGATCAGATTGAAACTCTGCCAAACAATCAACAAATGAAGTTCCGGGCACAGGGTCTCCGCCAATACCAACGCAAGTTGATACACCAATTTTTAATTGTTTGAGTTCGTAAAGTGCTTGATATGTCAATGTGCCTGAGCGTGAAACGATGCCAACATTTGGCCCACTCTTAGTTGGCAATGCAGCAATTTCGCCGGCAGTGATACCAATGTTGCACTTGCCTGGGCTGATAATCCCCGGGCAGTTTGGTCCGAGCAATCGTGTTTTTGGAAAGTCGCGTTGCAAAGTTGCAAAGACCCGCGCTTCATCTTGCGCAGGAACGCCTTCGGTAATGCAAACTATAAAACCAATACCCGCACGCGCTGCTTCAAGAATCGCAGCAGGTGCCGCCTTGGGCGGCACGGCGATAAACGAAGCAGTTGCCCCAGTTGCAGCAACGGCAGCATCAACCGTGTCGTACATCGGTATGCCCTCGACATCTTGACCTGCCTTGCCTGGAGTTACCCCGGCAACGACCTGAGTGCCGTAGTCACGGTTGCGTAAACCGTGAAACCGACCTTGACCACCCGTCAAACCCTGCACGAGAACTTTCGTGTTTTCATTTACAAAAATTGCCATGTTGCTAGTTCTTTCCTGCGAGTTCGACTGCAACACGAGCCGCTTCAAGCATTGTTGCTCGCGAAATCAACTGCGACTCGGCAATGCCAGCATTGGCAATGATCTCACGGCCCTCTTTTGCATTGGTGCCGTCGAGGCGAATCACAATCGGTGCTCGCAGTTTGACGCGCTTCATCGCTTCGACGATGCCCTTTGCAACTTCGTCACCGCGAGTAATGCCACCAAAAATATTTATGAAAATACTTTTAACTTTTGTATCTGAATTAATTACTTCAAGTGCCGAAGTCATTAGTTCGGCATTTGCGCCACCACCGATATCTAAGAAGTTTGCGGCTTGTCCACCAACTTGGTTGACAACATCAAGTGTGCTCATTGCTAAACCAGCACCGTTAGCAATAATGCCGACCGTTCCGTCAAGACCGATGTACTGAAGATTTTTCTCGCGTGCAAGTTTTTCGCGCTCGTCGAGTTCTTCTGTGGCACGATATTCATCCCACTCTGGATGACGAAATGCGGCGTTGTCGTCAAGCGTAACTTTGGCATCAAGTGCGTGGACTTCGCCATTTGGTTTCAAAATTAATGGGTTAATCTCAGCCAAGTCACAATCACCTTTGGTGAAACATTCATAAAGTTTCACCAACATTGCTGCCACGCCATCAACCGCCTTTTCAGAAATTCGCGCGTCAACAACTGCTCGACGTGCGCTATCAAAACTCAAACCTTCAATTGGGTTGACATACAACTTGACGATCGCAGTCGGATCAGTAACCGCAACTTGCTCAATCTCTACCCCGCCTTGCGCAGAGAGCATCAATAGATGTCGCTTGGCAGATCGATCAAGTGTGAACGATGCGTAATACTCTTGGTCAATATCTGAAGCATGTTCAACCCAAATGCGTTTGACAATGTGCCCTTTGATATCCATACCAAGAATATTTTTTGCATGCGTGCGAACTTCATCGGCATTGTTTGCCAATTTGATTCCACCTGCTTTGCCCCGCCCACCAACTTGTACTTGGGCTTTGATCACCACTGGATATTGTGCAAGTTCGGCTTGCTTGACAGCCTCATCAACAGTTAGCGCAACACCACCAGCCGAAACTGCAATGTCGTAACGCGCGAAATATTGTTTGCCTTGATATTCAAATAAATCCACTGAAATCCTTTGTTCTAATTTTGGCTGGCGTCAAGCGCCAACTCTAACCATTTGGCGATATCACCAAGCGACGAACCTGGTCCAAAGATTTCGCCGACACCTTGTTGCTTGAGCGTTGCAACATCTTCTTCAGGGATAACACCGCCACCGAAAATTAAAATTTCGCCAAGTTTTCGGCTTCGCAATTCTTCCATCACACGAGGAAACAAAGTCAAATGTGCCCCAGACAGCAACGAGAGACCCACGGCATCGGCATCTTCTTGCAACACGGTTTCGGCGATCTGTTCAGGCGTTTGATGTAAACCCGTGTAAATGACCTCGAATCCATGGTCACGCAGGGCGCGAGTGATCGTCTTGGCACCACGGTCATGGCCATCTAGGCCAGGTTTTGCAACGACAACTCGATAATTACGTTTCACGACTTATTAACCTTACGGCATGCGTCGAGTCGAATTCACATCCCCATTTGCTCGCGCGGTATTGCCGATTATTGGAGGTATCGCGGGATTCGCTTTGCTTTTCGGTATCACGTGGATTTTGGCTAGTACCTCAACAAAAAATCGCGAGAATCAAATAGACACGGTTCCACAGACATTTGAAATCGGACAAGTAAAAGATGTTGCAAAAAGCATTGACGACGGTGGCCCAATTTTGTACCCAGATTTACGCGACGCAACTGGCAAGCGATCGATCGTGATTGACCACACTGGCAGCGACCCCGCAAAAGGTTGGCAGGTTTATTATGCGTATCCGGCCGATCGCAATGAAGCCTGCCTCGTTGAACACATTAAACAATCGCGCAACTTTACAGATTGCGAAGGCCGAACACTAACAGTTGATCAATTGCAACTACCAACCGATGTGCGACCAGTCGTTGAGAATTCAAAAACACTATTAATTGATTTACGCGCTGGCTAGAGAATTAATTAGCCCATTATCTTTTTTAGCGGCGCCCAAGTCAAAGCCAGATGTTTTGCGCCGTGCTTGGCAAACTCAATTGTTGCTTCCGCCGATTCACCTGAGCCACGAATATTGATAATCACGCCTTCGCCAAACGATGGGTGCTCAACATCGTCGCCAACTTTCAGACCGGCATTTGCGCCCGTTCGGTCGCCAACTGCATCGCCGTCGCGGCGATATTTCGGAATCGTCGCTCGTGTCCATTCGATTCTTTGACCAGTGCCCTGATCTGGTCGTGGTCGATAACTGCCCCGACCTTCGTCTGCACCCGAGTCGATGCTGCCTTCGCGTTGCAGCAACTCGCTAGGTATTTCATCAAGAAAACGCGACGGCGGATTGAATTGTTTTGACCCATAGAGATTGCGACTCCAGGCGTGCGATAAAAGCAATCTCTCTTTTGCCCGAGTGATGCCGACATATGCCAATCGACGCTCTTCTTCGAGTTCGTTTTGATCTGTGAGTGCGCGACTGTGCGGAAAAATGCCTTCTTCCATGCCGACAATAAACACAACTGGAAACTCAAGACCTTTTGCGGCGTGCAGTGTCATCAGTGTTACATGATTATCTGAATCAAGTTGATCTGTGTCGGCGACTAGCGCAACTTGCTCGAGAAATTCATCAACTTGCATAAACTCACTAGCGCTGCCGATAAGTTCTGACAAGTTTTCGTAGCGACCAGCCGACTCGACGGTATCTTCGGCTTCGAGTTCTTTGAAATAACCGCTTGCTTCAAGTGCGTGGCGCAAAACAGCACCTGGACCTTGTTTAAGTCGAGACTCTAAATCATCAATCAGCGCCACAAATGCTGCAATGCCTTTGGCTGCAGCACCACCCACGCCAGCATCTTGGGCGCGACGCAGGGCAATCGCAAATGAGACTTGCTCTTTGGCGGCGAACGCATCAATTCGATCAACAGTCGTGTCGCCGATTCCGCGTTTGGGCACATTTAAAACTCGCTTAAGGCTGACTTCGTCGAGCGGGTTGGCTGCACTGCGAATATATGCAAGTGCGTCTTTGACTTCGCGTCGATCGTAGAACCGAGTGCCACCAATGACTTTGTACGGCACGCCAGACTGCATCAAACTTTCTTCAAGCACTCGACTTTGCGCATTGGTGCGATAAAACACCGCCATCTCGCGCCACTGGCGCGTGTCTGTCTCATGCATTTGTTTAAGTTGCGAAATCGCCCAATTTGCTTCGTGATATTCGTCGTCGGCGTAGTAGCGCACAACACGATCGCCTTTGCCGAGTTCTGTCCAAAGTTCTTTGGGCTTGCGCTCATTGTTATTGGTGATCACGGCGTTGGCTGCATCTAAAATTGTCTGCGTACTTCGATAATTTTGCGCCAATACGACAACTGTTACTTCAGGAAACGCAGTTTCAAATTGCAGAATATTTCTGAAATCTGCGCCACGAAAACGATAAACAGATTGATCTGTATCACCAACAACACACACATTGTGACGTGCTTGAGTATCGTCTGCGTTGGCAAGCATCATCACAATTGCATTTTGCGCCATGTTTGTGTCTTGATATTCGTCAATCAAGATATGTTCGAACCGTTGTTGATACTCAGCTAAGACATCTTTGTGCTGGCTAAAAAGTTTCACCGTATTTAGCAACAGGTCGTCAAAATCCATTGCGCCGGCTTTTTCAAGACGATTTTGATATTCGCGATAGATCTCGGCATATTTTGTATCAAAAACATTGTCAGCTTGAGTTGCTGCATCGTATGGCGAGATCAATTCGTTCTTCCATAAACTTATTCGCGCCTGCACACCTCGCGCTGGAAACCTTTTCGCATCAAGACCCATATCACGAATTACGTAGCCAATCAATCTTTGAGAATCTGATTGATCATAAATCGAAAATGTTTTTGGAAACCCAATTTGTTCGGCTTGCATTCGAAGAATTCGCACACACGCAGCGTGAAAAGTGCTGACCCACATTCTTTCGGCAACTTTGCCGACAAGCGCTTCGACACGCTCACGCATTTCACCGGCCGCTTTATTAGTAAAGGTGATCGCCAAAATTCGCATCGGATGAGTGCCTTGAGCAATCAAGTGCGCCACACGATGAGTCAACACGCGGGTCTTGCCCGAGCCTGCACCAGCTATTACTAGCAACGGCCCGCTTGGGTGCAAGACGGCGTCTTGCTGATCGGGGTTCAGTGACGCAATGTCTAATGAAATGTTTCGCTCTGCCATCACCCCTGCAGACTAGGCGCACCGTATGCAACTATTACAGCAGTTAGTGAGGCAGAATCTTGGTTCGTGACTAGTCAAAAAAAACTGTTTATCTTGCTTCCACCATCCGAGGGCAAGGCTCTCTCGGGTGCAACTGGCACAAAATTTAAAGAACTTGATGGCGCATTCGGCAAATCACTTGCAAAACAACGTGCCGAAATCATTAACGCTTTGCGGATCGAACGCGGGGGCTCGCAAAAACTACTCGGTGTGTCTGGCGCGCATCTCTCACGTGCACAAGCATCAAATATTTCTGTGCGCGGCGCAAAAACTTTGCCGGCCTGTGAGCGTTACACGGGCGTTGTCTGGGATCATCTCGATCTCGGATCATTGCCCAGCGCACTACAAAAATTTGCAAACAAAAATATCATTATCGTTTCGGGGTTACTCGGTTTGATAACCGCTAGTGACCCAGTGCCCGACTATCGCCTGAAAATTGGAGCGTCACTCGCGCCCATGGGCAAACTTTCAACTTGGTGGCGAGAAGATCTTTCGCTCGCACTTAACAAACATTGCACTGATGCGATCGTCATTGATTTGTTGCCACAGGAGCATTCAGCAGCATTTATGCCAAGCGAAAAACTACTCAGCGCATATTTCAGAGTCGATCTAGCCACAAAATCTGGCACAGCTGGTGGCCATGACGCCAAAGCGGCAAAAGGTCGACTAGCTAGGCATCTTGTGATCAATCACACCAAAAATCTAGAAGCCGTACTGAAGTCTTTCAAAGACCAAAAGTTTAAGGTGCGGATTTTAGAGCAGTTTTAGTTTCAAGAATTCAAGTACTCGTTGTACACCCAGTTCTTGGCGCTGTTCAGTTAGCACTGAATGATCTGACTTTTTTGTAGATTCAAATTCAACTGCAATAAACGAATCACCGAGCAATTTATGCAGTTCATCGAACCGTGTACCGACTAATTTGTCGCCAGTGAAACGCAGTCCGAGAACTTGACAGCCATCGCTTGCGCGTTGAGCAACTCTGTTTAGATCTTCGTTTGAAAGATTTAGATCTGCTGCACGCTTTGCACCAAATGAAAACGGCAGAGAAGGTTGCGAAACCACTGGTGCCAGCATGATGTCATCGACCATCATGCCAAGTGCAAATCCCCCACTGAAACACATTCCAACTGCGCCAATACCTCGACCACCAACTTCTGAATGCAGTTGTTTAGCAAGCGCCCGCAACCAAAAAATTACTGGTGAAGTTTTACGCAGTGCCATCGTCGTGAATTCTTTTGAGATACAAACACGTGCCATCGACGATGCCATGTACTTTCTAGATGATGATTTATCTGTCGTGCCAACTAATAGTGGCATCACCACGGTGAACCCAGCATCTACAACTTCGTTTGCAAATTTTTCAACTACTGGTGTGATGCCAGGTATCTCGTGAACAACAATTACACCAGGCCCTGACCCTCTACGAAAAGTTTCGTGAGTGATGCCGCCATCAGAAAACTTTGAGAGCGACCAGCCATTCATGATTTTTAAACTTAATGACCAAACTTCACTTTGGTCGGCCGACGCCAGTTACTTTTGACCAATTCACACCGTAAACCTTGACCACATCGCCGGTTCGTGGTGCAGCAATTATTTGTCCATTGCCAAGATACATACCAACATGACTCACCGGATTGTAAGAGAAAATTAAATCTCCTGGCTGTGCAGATTGTGTCGGAACACGAATCAGTGCAGCAAATTGCGAACGTGACGATCGAGGGATACCTACTCCGGCTTTACTCCACGCGTACGCCATCAAACCAGAACAATCAAATGCTTCACCCGGCAATAAAGCCCCATACCGATAGCGCACACCGAGTTGCGAAAGCGCTGCTTTGACTGCAATACCTGCAGCCGATGAAGGTGCAGGCACATTTGAATATTTGCTTTTAGAAAACGATGCGGCAATCCGCGCTGCTTCTGCAAGCGCCGCTGTAGCACGCTTGCTTTGTTCGCCGCGCAATAAATCTCCAAGATCACGCAATGCTTGTTGCTCTCGAGCGTAATATGTCGCTTCGCTTGATTTGGCTGCGGCTAAACGCTTTTTCGCATATTCAGCAATGCCGCCAGCTCGAGTTCGTTGACTTTCAAGTTGCTTTCGTTCACGCGCGATATCTTCGATCACACCTTGAAGCGAATCGAGACCACTTACGCCGGTGTTGAGAGCCACAGAAGTTAAATATGATTTACGTACCGCATCTGACAGCGTGCCAGTTGAACTAAGAATGCTGGCCAAACTGTTCGATATTGACTTTCCGACAAAAGTTTTTAGTGCAACATTTTGTAGCTGTGCCTGCATGGCAGCAAGTTCAATTTCTTTGGCTTTGATTCGGACTTCAGTGGCAGCGATCTCTTTATCGAGTTCAATACCGTCGTTAACTGCCTCTGCATAGTCTTCGGCAAGGTTGTCCATCGCCTCAGCCAGACGCTCGAGTTCATCAAGAATTGCGTTAACTTCACGCTGTTTATCGTCTGAAGTTTGCGGCAACCCAATGCTTGGCAAGACGGTATTTGTGGCACTTGCCGAGGCAGGGGCCAGCCCGGTAACCAGAGAAATGCAACAGATGGCACCAATTAGAGGTGACACCGTCCTACGAAAACGCCCATTGGCGTTGCGGGTCATGATTCATACAGTCTAACGACTGAACTCGACCCGTGGTTCGGGCCTCAAACCCTTAAATCAAGCGACTTAATTCACGAATCAAAATTGCGTCCCTACTCCCACTCGATTGTGCCGGGTGGTTTCGATGTCACGTCGTAGACGACGCGGTTGATGCCAGCAACTTCGTTAATAATTCGCGACGAAATTTTTTCTAGCAGGTCATATGGTAAACGCGCCCAATCTGCAGTCATTGCATCTTCGCTAGTTACGGCGCGCACAATTATCGGTCGGCCATAAGTGCGCTCATCGCCCATCACACCAACTGATCTGATATCTGCAAGAACCGCAAATGCCTGCCAGATCTCACGCTCAAGACCAGCAGTGCGAATCTCTTCGCGCACAATAAAATCTGCGTTCTGCAAAATCGCGACCTTGTCAGGCGTTACTTCGCCGATAATTCGTACACCCAAACCAGGACCAGGAAACGGCTGACGCCAAATAATTTCATCTGGTAGACCCAACTGCGACCCCAATGCACGCACTTCATCTTTAAACAATGCCCGCAACGGCTCGACGAGTTTGAGCGTCATATCTTCTGGCAAACCACCCACGTTGTGGTGGCTCTTAATCACGCTCGCTGTGCCGTCTTGACCGCCGCTCTCGATCACATCTGGATACA
>JAEMRY010000045.1 GCA_016463105.1 Ilumatobacteraceae bacterium
GTACTTCAATGCCCGGTTGCTTCATCGGCACCAACAAATATGAAATGCCTTTGTGCTTCGGCGAATCTTTATCGGTGCGAGTTAGCAAGAAGCAATAATCTGCGTGATGACCCTGTGTCGTCCAAACTTTTTGTCCGTTAATAATCCATTCATCACCGTCGAGCACAGCAGATGTTTTGACACTGGCCAGATCGCTACCACTATTTGGCTCGCTGAAACCTTGACACCAACTCATTTTGCCACTCAGAATTTTTGGCAGAAACTCTTGCTTTTGTTCTTCGGTGCCCCACTGCAACAATGTTGGGCCAACAAGTGTGTCGCCAAAAAAATCGGCGCGCATCGGTGCACCTGCGTTGGCGAATTCTTCAGCCAAGACAACACCCTCTAAAGTGCTCAAACCTTTGCCGCCATACTCTTTTGGCCACGTTGCACAAATCCATCCACCAGCAAATAATTTGTCGGGCCATGAGGCGTTGAATTCTTTTCGCTCAGCCGGTGTCATCTCGTGGTCTTTATCAAACCACTTCGGTGGAAGGTTGTCTTTGAGCCAAGCACGAATTTCTTCTCGGCGGGCTTGGGCTTCTGGGGTGTAGGTCAACATCTAACTATTCTTACTGGTTTTGAGTCATTGAGTCCATCCGCAAACATGTGACAAATCGCAATCTGCATACAACTTACACACCCTGTTAAAACTCCCGCAACATAAGGCTTGTATCGTTGTGTGCATTGTGAAAGCCGACTTTGTTTCTTTACTTCAAAATACTGCAGTCGCTGGTGGCATTGATATCAGCCAAGTTTTGCTTGACTTAGCGATTATTTTGATCGTTGCTAAAGTCGCCGCCGAAATCTCAGATCGATTGGCAATACCCGCAGTAATCGGCGAAATTCTGGCCGGAATATTGATTGGCAATTCGGTTCTTGGCTTAGTAAGTACGAATGAGATTTTGTATGTAATGTCCGAACTGGGTGTAATTATTTTATTGCTGCAAGTTGGTCTTGAAACTGACGTAATCGAATTAAAAAATGTTGGTCGTGCGTCACTATTTGTTGGAGTAATCGGTGTCGTTGCGCCGATGGTTTTAGGTGTCGGCACAAGCGTTTTGTTCGGCAACGAAATTATGCCGTCACTATTTTTGGGCGCCGCACTAACTGCCACGAGCATTGGCATCACAGCCCGAGTTTTCGGCGACTTGCGCGCACTGGCAACAGTTGAAGCACGCATTGTTCTTGGCGCGGCTGTGGCAGACGATGTCTTGGGTTTAATAATTCTGACGGTAATCACACGCATCGTTGAACGCGGGTCAGTTGGCATCGGCACAATTGTTTCGACTACCGCACTTGCTGTTGTGTTTCTCGTTATCACCAGCACAATCGGGCTCACAATATTTCCGGCTCTGTTTTCGAGAATTGCAAAACTTAGTAAATCATCTGCGACGATTCCGGTTGTCGCAATCGGCATCACGCTGGGCTTTGCTGTTTTGGCCAACGCTGCGAATCTTGCACCAATAATCGGAGCCTTCGTAGCTGGGTTTTCGCTGCGACGGATTGTCGCACACGAACGCGTTGAGCGCGATGTCAACTCACTGGGTCAAGTTTTCATCCCAATATTTTTTCTAAATATCGGTATCAACACAGATATCTCAAGTATGGCGAATGCAAAAGTTCTCGGCATCGCTGCTGCGCTTAGCGCAGTTGCTATTTTTGGCAAACTAATTTCATCAGTCGGAGCATTCGGTGTGAGGGCTGACAAATTAGCAATCGGTTTTGGTATGTTGCCCCGCGGAGAAGTCGGTTTGATTTTTGCCACGATCGGTTTGCGCACTGGAGTTCTTGACGAAAATTTATATGGATCGCTTTTAGTTGTTGTGCTTATAACAACATTGATTGCCCCGCCACTGTTGCGTTGGCGCCTTGGCAAAGAGCAATCTGCAATTGACATTTCTGATTTAGTTTCTCAAGAACCTGCGAACGGATGGCTATCAGTAAGCGACGGAGTCATCTCTCTAAACGGCACGCCTCCTGTGCAAATGCTCGTCGAACTCGGGCTCGATACTGCACTGCTTGTTTCTGATGCACGACCAAATGACAAAATGCTTGACTGGTTTGCGCTTCATCGCAATGCAACTTTGAGTTGGAATAAATCTGCAACTGTCGGATTACTGCGCGTTCTGCGATATGGCTCGGCTCGCTCGTGGCGATTTCTTGACACCATTGGTTTAATTTCTCGGGCGCTACCTGAAGTTGCCAGCGCAATGTCTGCTCGCTCAAGTGATGCCACCGAACTTGACCCGACTCATTCATTACGGTTTCCAACTGTTGACGCGATTTGCTCAAATGCATCAACAACTACAACTGACGATGACGAAATTGTGCTGGCGGCGTTTGCTAAAGATATCGATGATGCAGGCGCCAATTGGTCACAGGCCGTGCATCGGCTTGGTTTAGATCTCGCAACTACTTCGGAGATCACGATGTTGGTTGAAGGCAGTGCAATGTTGCATTCAATTACGCAGGTTGAACCATTACAAATTACAGATCGATTGATTACCCAGATTGCAAATCACCTTAAAAGCCCTAAGACCGTTGAACAATGTCGACAATTAATGAACGCTCGAGACAACATTAATGAGACACAACATCTTGCTCTGATTCAAATCGTTACTAGTGTTCAAGAAGTTCTCGCACATCCTGATCTGATTGATTCAAGTTCAAATGATCCACTTGAAGTGCGAATGCAGGCCGCCCAAGCGCTGGTAACTGACGCCAATATTCATGCACGAATTTCAAATTCACCTGCAAGCTATGTGCTGACTCATTCGCCAGAAGAACTAGTTCGTCACGCAGAACTTGTCGAGCCACTTCCGCGCCCTGGACAGGCTCGGGTTGCAGTTCGCGGAATGGCAAACGATGAACACGAATGGATGGTAAACATTGCGACCAAAGACCGATCGGCATTGTTGGCACGATTATCGGGTGCGCTTGCGTCTCTTGAATTGAATGTAATCAATGCCGACATTGCGACTTGGCCTGACGGCGCGGTGATTGACACATTTATTGTGCGCAGTGCACAAAAACCAAACCTGCTCGCGCTTGACGGCGCGGTTAGAGACTCGTTGCGCGGCCGCATTGCAAATGTGCAACGTGGCTCGCTAAATCTTTCGGTAACTATTGACCAGAGTGCACACCCGTGGCACTCGATCGTGCGAATCGAGGGTACCGACCGCCAAGGATTGTTGCGGGATATCACCGCTGGCTTGGCACGAAGCAAAGTAATTATCCACCATGCCAAAATCTCAACTATTAATGCGCAAGTGCACAACGAGTTCGAGGTTTCAGATCGTCTCGGGCGAAAAATTTCGCTTCAAGCCTGCGAACGAGTTAGGCGCGCGCTTCGTTAAGTTTTGCTTCATTAGGGGCAGAGCCTGCTCGACAGCCTAAAGTTCAAGCATGACTTTGACGGATAACCCACCGGCCGCAACTGAGCGCTGGACATATCAATGGAAAGAACTTTACGAAGAAGTAATTAACACTGGATTGTGCACGGGATGTGCTGCGTGTGTTATTTCTTGTCCGCATGATGTGATCGGTTACGAACATGAAGAAGGAAAGTACAAACCATTTCATCTAGAAGAAGATCTTGGTCTTGATAATTGCGGTCACGGCGAAAAAGGTTGCACAAGTTGCACACGAGCATGCCCACGGTTTCGCGCATGGGAGCCAGAGGCCGACATGCATTTGTTCGGTCGCGAACGCAAAGACGAAGAGATGTACGGGCAGTACAAGCAACTTCTTATGGTGCGTGCCGCCGACGAGCAGACTCATAAAAAAGGTCAAGACGGTGGATTCGTTGGTGCGATGTTGATCTGGTTGTTGAAAAATGACTACATCGACGCGGCGTTGACAAGTTTTGTTGAGGGTGATGGTTCTTCATGGAAGGCGTTGCCGGGTCTCGCACGAACGCCAGAAGAAGTGCTCGCCTCTTCAGGAAGTCGCTATACATATTCGGCGAATACTTTGGCGATTCGTGATGCACAAAAAGAAGGTCTAAACCGTCTCGCGCTTGTGGGTATGAGTTGCCAGTCTTCTGCTTTGCCAATCATGTGGAAGCGTAAAGTCGGAAAGATCGGTAAGCCATTTTTGTTCAATATTGGTTTGCTATGTTCAAAAACTTTTGACGATGCAATTTTTGAAGAACTGTTCTTGGCGAAATACGGTTTGAAAAAAGAAGAAATGGTCAAGATGAACATCAAAGGCGTGTTTCAAATTTGGATGAAGGACGGCTCGTACCACGAGATAGATCTAAAAGAGTGTCACAAATGGACACGCGAGGGTTGCAAGATGTGTCCAGACTTCGCCGCCGAGCACGCAGATATTTCAACTGGCGGTATCGGCGAAGACAACGACTGGACCCTTTGCGTGGTGCGAACCGAACTTGGCGAAGAAGTAATGAATCGAATGATCAAAGACGGATCAATAATCGCCCGTCCGGCAGAAACAGATGCCACGGCGATGAAACTGTTGCGACTCTTAAGCATCGTCAGTCGTCGACGCTGGCCAGAGTTCGCCGACAAGGCTGTCAGCGTTGGTGTGCCAGCACCGAAGAAAAAAGCCGACGGCACTTTGCCTGCGGCACATTAACGAGCTCTAACAGGCTTTAATTTTATGGACGCTGGCTTTTTTAGGGATGTCTTAACGCTTGTTGCGGGCGTCGTAACCGGAATCATGTCTGGCACATTCGGTGTAGGCGGCGCAGTTATTTCAACTCCAGCGATTCGCGCACTTGGTTGTTCAGCCGCGTTGGCAGTCGGCACAACACTGCCTTCAATTCTGCCTGGGGCTGTAACCGGCTCTTGGCGTTATCGCCAAGGCGAACTAATTCGTTGGAGAGTGATTATGTTCACTGCGCCGGCGGGTGTCGTTTCTGCCGTTGTTGGAGCGTGGATTTCGCCACGCGTACCTGGCGACGGACATTTATTGATGGTGCTTACTGCACTGCTGTTGATGTGGAGTGCAATCAATATGATTCGCGTTGTCGCACCAAAAAATTTATCTGACGAACATGTAATAACTCAAAAATCACAAAATACTTTGGCGATACTCACTGGCATATTTGCTGGCGGATTATCTGGTCTGCTGGGAATAGGTGGCGGAATCATCATGGTGCCTCTGTTTCGGCGGTGGCTTGGTTTGCCTATCAAAAACGCAGTTGCTACTTCACTGATTTGTGTCGGTTGTTTTGCAATACCCGGCACGATCACTCATGCGCTCGAAAATGGAATCGATTGGCGATTCGCACTTTGGCTCACCGCTGGTGTTGTAGTCGGTGCACCACTTGGTTCGAAGATGGCACTCAAAATGAGCGACAAAAAGTTGCAACGTGTGTTTGGATTATTTTTAGCCGCGATCTCAGTTGTCTACGGGCTCGGTGAACTTTTAGCTTTATAATATTAGCGCGCTAGTTTGAGCGCTGTTTTAAAAATATTGTTGAACATTTTCTCGGTAAGTTTTCCGGTGAAAGTATTTTGTTGACTTGGATGATATGAACAGACGATTTTATATTTATCGTGATTAACGACAACTCCGTGACCAAACTTAGGTCTTGGACGAATCTTTAATTCGTCACAAACTGCCTGAAACGAAAATGAGCCAAGGCAGATGATTACTTTTGCGTTGGTCAACATCTCAAGTTCGCGCGTCAAAAAAGAAGAACATTTTTTGCGTTCACCAGGAGTTGGTTTATTTGCAGGTGGCGCACAACGCACAGCAGAGGTAACCCACGCATTTTGTAAAGTAAGGCCGTCATTGAGCGAAACAGATTCTGGTTGCGAAGCCAATCCTGCCTTGTGCATCGCCCGATATAGCCAATCACCACTGCGATCTCCTGTAAAAACCCTGCCGGTGCGATTTGCCCCGTGCGCTCCAGGTGCAAGACCCAAAACTATTATTCGCGCTTGCTTATCCCCGAAACCAACAATTGGTTTACCCCAATAATTTTCTGTCACATACGAAGCGCGCTTTTCGACAGATACTTTCTCGCGCCATCTCACTAAACGTGGGCACTTGTGGCAGTCAATTATTTCAATGGCCAATTTATCCAAGCCGTCCAGGTTCTGTTTTTTGCTCACAAGACGAGATTATGCGCTACGCCGATAGTTTGAAGATCTGACAATGAAGAGCAAAAACAAAAAATCATCCGGCCCAAAGTCGACGCTGATAATCATGGTGCGGCACGGCAAAACGCCGAGCACGGGCAAGTTGCTACCCGGTAGAGCCGCAGGATTGCACCTCAGCGATACAGGCAAGCAAGAGGCTCTAGATGTCGCTGCGCGCCTAAGCAAACTAAAAAATGTCTCTGCTATCTATGCTTCACCTTTAGAGCGAGCGCGCGAAACAGCCGCTCCTACGGCCAAACTTCTTAACCAGAAAGTATTAATAAACAAAGGTCTGCTTGAATGCGATTTTGGTGATTGGACCGGCAAAGAATTAAGTAAGTTGATGAAACTTCCTGAGTGGTCGACTGTTCAACGTGCCCCAAGTACGTTTCGCTTTCCAAATGGCGAAAGTTTCACTGAGATGCAAACTCGAATGACCACGACACTCGATGATTTGAGATCGAAACACAAAGGTGGTGTTGTGATTTGCTTCTCTCATGCCGACCCGATCAAAGCAGCAGTCGCTCATGCCATGGGCACACATCTGGATTTATTTCAACGCATCGTAATTAGCACTTGTTCGGTTAGCGCCGTGTCATATTCGGCTTATGGGCCCGTAGTTCTAACTGTTAATTCAACTGGTGGCGAACTATCCGAATTGCGTATGTCATGAGTTTGTATTTTGAATTTGATGTAACAGACGCATTTACGACTGGTGCGCTCGGTGAACCTGGTCAGCGAACTTTTGTTTTGCAAGTTCGTGCAGAAGGACAACGCATCTCAATAAAGTGCGAAAAAGAACAAGTCGCAGCAATGTCTGAATACCTGCGCAAACTGCTCGCAGATGCTCCGGATGTTTCGCAACGACCAATTGAAGATGCGATGCAACTTTCAATGCCTGTTGAACCAGAATTCGTACTCGGCACAGTTGGCTTGGCCTATGACTCGATTAGTGACCGACTAGTCATCCAATTAGATGAAATTGCGATAGCGACCGACGGTCAAGAGCCAGATGATAATGCCGTCTCACTAGACGTTTCACGAATTCGTGCGAACATCACCCGCGGTCAGGCTGCAGCATTTTGTGAACATGCAGACGATGTTGTTGCTTCAGGTCGACCCACTTGTATTTTCTGTGGTCGACCAATTAATAAAGATGGCCATTTGTGTCCACGAATGAATTAAATAATTCTCTAGCAACGATCAATCACTTGCTTCGTGGCGAGATGCAAATCGAAATGCGTATGCCTTATAGCAGTAACGCGACATTTCTTGTTTCGATAACGCTGCAAGACAAAACTGTCCAAGCAATTTATAAACCAATGCGTGGAGAAAAACCATTATGGGACTTCGCGCCAGGATTACATCGACGCGAAGTAGCCGCCTATCGACTATCTGAAGCAATGGGATTGAACTGTGTGCCACCAACTGTGTTGCGTGACGGCCCAAATGGAGAAGGCTCGGTGCAGTTGTTGATTGAAGCAAACCCAGACGAACATTACTTCACCCTGTTTGAACAGCGTCAAGATTTGCATGATCAATTTCGTGCAATGTGCGCACTCGACATTGTTGCCAATAACACTGACCGTAAGTCAGGACACGTCTTAGTCGATAAAGATCAACATGTATGGGGAATTGATCACGGATTGTGCTTTGCTGAAGATTTCAAAATTCGAACTGTGATCTGGGAGTTTGGCGGCGAAGTGTTACCAGAATCTATTCGCCAGGCTGTCGAACCACTGATTACAAATGTGCCACTCGAAGTGGCAACTTTATTAACTACGCAAGAAGTTTTGGCAATTAGTGAACGAGCCAAATGGCTAATTGATGGTGCGGCGTTTCCGGTTGATCCAAGTGGTCGCCACTACCCGTGGCCACTCGTTTAATTAGTTAAGCGCGAGCTTTAAGGGCTTCAATAAGTTTCGGCAAAACTTTGTGAACGTCACCAACGATGCCGAGATCGGCAATACCAAAAATTGGTGCTTCTTTGTCTTTGTTGATCGCGATGATGTTCTTTGAACCCTTCATCCCAACCATGTGTTGTGTTGCTCCAGAGATGCCTGCGGCAATGTAAACACTTGGCTTCACAACTTTGCCCGTCTGACCAACTTGATATGAGTACGGCACCCATCCAGCGTCAACGATTGCTCGTGATGCACCAGGTGCCCCCTTGAGAAGTTTTGCAAGATCTTCAATCATCGAATAGTTTGCTGCTTCGCCAAGACCACGACCACCCGAAACAACAATTGCTGCTTCGTCAAGTTTTGGTCCGGTCGTTTGCTCGGTATGAGTCGCCACTACGCGTGCGCCACCTAGCGTGCCCAAATCAGGAATCGTTGCAGCAACTACTTCAGGCGCGCCACCAGATGCAGACTCGGCGACAAAACTTTTTGGGCGAAACGAAACCAAATGTGGCCCTGGCCCACTGAACGCAGTAGCAACCAAAATGTTTCCGCCAAAGACTGGAGTTGTCGCAACAACACCATCAGCCGTATCGGCAAGATCAATATTGTTTGTAAGTACCGTGCGATTTAATTTGACCGACAACCGTGCCATTGTGTCGCGACCTTCGTAGTTTTGCGGAAACATAATCACGTCTGGAGAATCTCCGCCGTCGATAATCGACTTCATCGCAGCAGCAAGTGCCACACCTGGCAATTTGCCAGCAAGATCTCCGGTTGCATAAACCTTTGTTGCACCGTGCTCACCAAGTGACGCAGCGAATGCACTTGCATCTCCGCCAACAAAGGCGGTGACTTTGCTCGAAAGAGAACGAGCCTTAGTTAGCAACTCGAGCGTGCCTGTTGTTGCAACGCCATTTGAACCTTGAGCGAAAACCCAAATATTATTGATAGCCATAAGTTTTACCGTGTCGCTTTCAGATCAACTTTAAATTTTCGAGAAATGCAACTATTTTGCCAAACGCTTCACCATCGTCTTCGATTACTTCGCCGGCCTTGCGCGCTTCGGCTTGTGTGACGTTGACAATTTTCTGACCAGCAGCTGCCCAACCAGTTGGAGTCACAGCAAGATCGCTGGCTGTTACGACATCAAGCGGCTTCTTCTTGGCGTCCATGATTCCTTTGAAACTTGGATAACGCGGTTCAACGACGCCTGCAGTAACACTGATTACGGCTGGCAGTGTGCACTCAACTTCGTCGTAACCAGATTCGCTTTGACGGTCGACTTTCAAAACCGAACCTTCAATTTTTACTTTTTTAGCAAAAGTTACTGATGGCAATCCGAGAACTTCGGCAATTTGCTCTGGCACTGTGCCGGTGTAACCGTCTGATGATTCAGTTGCAGCGATCACAAGATCTGCGCCGCCAAGTTTTGTAATTGCTGCAGCTAAAACTTTTGCAGTAGTTAATGCATCAGAACCCGCGAGCGCAGGATCACTTACAAGTAAACCTTTTGCCGCGCCCATCGCGAGTGCAGTTCGCATTCCGGATGTTTCACCATTTGGTGCCATCGAAACAATATTTACTTCTCCGCCACCTGCTGTTGCAACAAGTTGCAAAGCCATCTCAACGCCGTAGGCATCTGACTCATCGAGAATTAATTTGCCTTCACGCTTCAAAGCGTGTGTCGAGGCGTCTAGGGCACCTGGGCTGGCTGGATCTGGGATTTGCTTGACGCATACGACAATATTCATGACCTCCATTGTTACCTAGACCGCTCGACAATCACGACGTAAACCGGTGATACCGTAAAAGATCTTGCAGATCTTGCTCATTGTGAACTCGTTCGCATCCTCGGTGAATCCACGAAACACCGTGGCGGTGCACCAATACCTCGCTCGCCACCACAGCGTTCAGGTTGTTGAGACGAACGAACGCGGTCATGCCACGAGATTCGCCCAAGACGCTGCACAAAGGGGCATGGACGCAGTGGTCGCATTTGGCGGCGATGGCACCCTTAACGAGGTCGCGACTGGTTTGGCCGGAAGTAACACAGCGCTAGCGATGTTGCCCGGCGGATCAACAAATGTTTTTGTGCGCAGCCTCGGCGCGTCTAATGATCCAATTGTTGCACTGCAGCAAATCGGCGCTGGGCTCAGTCACGACAATATTCACACAATCAGTTTGGGTCGAGCTAACGGTCGCTATTTTTGTTTTCATGCAGGCATCGGGTATGACGCTGCTGTTGTCGAACTCGTTGAGCGACGAGCATCGTTGAAACGGATTGTTGGTCAGCCATTGTTTGCTTTTTCGGCAATGCAAGCCTGGTATGCAACTTATAACCGCAAATATCCGCACTTCAATGTTGAGATTGATGGACGAAAAATTCCAAACGGTTACTTCACAATTGTCCTCAACTCGAACCCATATACGTACATCGGCAAAAAGGCTGTGAACTTGTCGGCTGCTGCCTCATTAGATAAAAAACTTGTGGCGGTGACTTTCAGAAAACTAACTACTCCGTTAATGATCCGAACAATTCTTCAAGCAATTCGAACTGACGGCATCAGCGTTTCGTCTGGAGTAGATATTCGAACCGATGTTGAAGATGTCAAAATTACTTTTCCTGCGCCGTTTCCATATCAACTAGACGGCGATTATCTCGGCGAGCAAACTTCTCTGCACATTGAGCACTGCCAAGATGCCTTGCGACTCGTCAGACCAATAATCGT
>JAEMRY010000120.1 GCA_016463105.1 Ilumatobacteraceae bacterium
GCAGTCGTGCTATTGAGCTAGCTAGATCTGGTGCGAGCCGAAGTGATATTTTGCAACAGACCCAGCAAACAGTTGCAGTGCGCGATGTCTCGTTCAGCGTTGCACGCGGTGAGACGTTTGTGGTTATGGGATTATCAGGTTCCGGCAAATCAACTCTGATTCGATGTCTGTCACGACTTGTCGAGCCAACACAAGGTGAGGTGTTTCTCGACGGCGACAATTTATTGGCGATGAACGAAGAACAATTGCGTCAAGTTCGACGTGGTCGAATGTCGATGGTGTTTCAGCACTTTGGTTTGTTTCCGCATCGCAAAGTGATCGACAACATCGCATACGGTCTTGAGGTTCAAAAGATCGACAAGCAGACGCGCCTCGCTCGAGCAACAGAAATTTTAAAGACCGTCGGTCTTGATGGATGGGCTAATCACTATCCACAACAACTTTCTGGTGGCATGCAACAGCGTGTTGGTCTTGCCCGTGCGCTCGCAGTCGACCCGCAAATTTTGCTGTTCGACGAGCCGTTTTCGGCGCTTGACCCACTAATTCGCAAAGAAATGCAAGACGAACTAATTAGGTTACAAAAAACAATGCAACGCACAGTTGTGTTTATCACCCATGACTTCGCCGAAGCGCTTCGACTTGGTGATCGAATCGCGATTATGAAAGATGGGTCGTTTGATCAAGTCGGCACCCCAGAAGAAATAGTTTCGGCTCCTGCGACTTCGTATGTTCGTGAGTTCGTCAACGATGTGCCACGTGCAAAAGTGCTGAGCGTCAAAACAGTAACTGTTGCTGGCACCGCAGCCGCAAACAGTCGTTCGGTATTGTCGACTGCAAAAATCGAAACGATTATTCCAATGTTGCTTGAAGATGATCAAGCGATCACAGTTACAGACGCAAGCAACAAGGCAATTGGCATCGTTAATCGTCAGAGTGTTGCCAAGATTTTGCAGGCCGAACAAAAATGAAAAGCCGAATTAGTGGCTTACTTGTTTTAATAATTGCGGCTCAGACATTTGGCACTCGCGGGTTTCCAGAGTCGCTAAACATCGGCATTGCTGAACCCATTACTGGCGTGCAGTCATGGGTTCGCAAGAACCGCAGCAGCAATTGGTCGTTTAAGTTTATTTTTAATCCGTTGATTTCGGTAGTTGAGTTCGGGCTCAACTGTGTTGAATCATTTTTCACATGGCTGCCTTGGTTTATTCCGGCAATCATTGTTTTCGCGGTTATTGCTCGAACTCGCAAGTGGGGAGTCGCAGCGTTTGCCGCGTTTGCAGTCGTCTACCCAGGAATAGTTGGTGTCTGGTCAGAAAGTATCGTGACAATTTCTCTGATGGCAGTGTCAGTTTTGATTTGTGTACTAGTTGGTATACCACTCGGAGTAGTTACTGCTTTAAACAAGCGCACCGAATCTATATTGCGTCCAATTCTTGACGGAATGCAGACTGTGCCCGCCACGGTTTATTTAATCCCAATCGTTTTAGTTTTTGGCATCGGGCCAGCACCTGCAGCAATCGCCACTGTGATCTATGCACTGCCGCCGATGATTCGGCTCACCGCCCTCGGCATTCAGCAAGTGCCAAGATCCGCTGTTGAAGCCGCACAAATGTTTGGTGCTACTAAACGACAAGTTCTTGCAAAAGTACAGTTGCCATTAGCCGTGCCGTCGATTATTACGGGGATCAATCAAACCGTGATGATGGCACTTGGCATTGTTGTGATTGCAACATTGGTTGGTGCAGGCGGTCTTGGTCAAGAAATAAATCAAACCGTTCGGCGCCTTCAACCAGGCCGCGGGCTTATCGTCAGTCTCGCCGTCGTCGCCGTTGCGCTTGTGCTTGATCGCGTCAGTATGTCGCTGGTTTCAACACCTGGCGTGCAAAGAATCCGCATCAAACGCAATACCTTATATATAGCGATCATTTGCCTTGCCGTAATGGCGGTTATTGGCCGCGTTTTTGGTTGGATCGAGTTTCCATTTTCGTGGGGCACTTCGTTCGCCGACCCCATTGATACTGGGTTCAAATGGTTTCGCACGACGTTCGACGTCGTAACTCGGCCATTCAACGATTTTGTTGTGCGTGAAATTCTTGTGCGTGCCCAAACTTTGTTCAACGAAACGATCACTTGGCAAGCGGTTGTTGTCGTTGCGGCCGCTTTCGCGTTTTATATTGCCGGCTGGAAGATGTCTTTGCTTACCGCAAGTGGCATCACATTTATTGGGTTGACTGGCAGGTGGCCAGACTCTGTTGACACACTTGCGCAAACTGTTGTCGCAGTAGTCATTTCGATTTTGATTGCCATCCCGATTGGCATTTGGCTTGGCCGCAGACCCCGTGCCGAATCAATTATCGCACCCGTGCTTGACGCAATGCAGACGATTCCATGTTTGGTTTATGCGATTCCATTCGTAATGATTTTTTCAGTTGGTCCAGTGCCTGGCATCGTGGCCGCAGTTGTCTATGCGATTCCACCTGGCATTCGGTTGACAAGTCTCGGAATTCGCCAAGTTAACTACGAGTCTCTTGAGGCAGCAACAACTTTTGGTGCGTCGCAACGACAAGTGTTGTGGGGCGTACGAGTGCCGTTGGCGATGCCCTCAATTATTTTGGCGATCAATCAGATGGTGATGATGGTTTTAGCGATGGCAATCATTGCGGGCATGGTTGGCGGCGGCGGTCTCGGCTATCGATCAATCGAAGCGTTGACTAAGCCAGACTCTGGACTTGGCGTAGAAGTTGGTATTGCAATCGTGATTATGGCGACGATTCTTGATCGCTTGTTGCAAGCAACTGCGCGACGATTGCAAGCCCCAGTCGCCGTCTAATTTCGCCCGCTAACTATTGAGGTTGATCATCACGTGCTTGATGCGCGTGTAATCGTCAAGCGCATAAGCCGAGAGGT
>JAEMRY010000046.1 GCA_016463105.1 Ilumatobacteraceae bacterium
GAACTAGCCAAAGAAACAGCCGGTTCAGCGGTTGCAAATCAGGGTACGTCACATCCTGAATACCTCGAAAAGTATTGCGCTTCGTTAATTGCAACTGTTCCAAAAAATGCTTTAGCGAAACTTCACATTGCTTTAGATTGTGCCAATGGGGCATTAAGCAATGTCGCCCCAGATGTGTTTGGTGCACTTGGTGCAACGGTGTCGACAATTCATGCGGCTCCGAACGGGCAAAATATTAATCACGAGTGTGGCGCTACAAATCCAGCGACGCTGAGCGAAGTCGTCAAAAATGTAAAAGCACATGTCGGCATCGCTTTTGACGGTGATGGCGATCGATTAATCGCAATTGACAACACCGGATCAATAGTTGATGGTGATCACCTGTTAGCAATCAGTGCACGAGAAATGAAACGCAACGGCACACTGCGCAATAACAAAGTTGCTGTAACCGTGATGACGAATATTGGGTTTCACCGAGCGATGACACAGGCAGCGATCGAAGTGATCACAACTCCTGTCGGAGACCGATCGATACTCGCAGCGATTAAAGACAACGATCTTTCGTTAGGTGGCGAACAAAGCGGACACATTATTTATCACGACCTCGCAACGACAGGCGACGGCTTGCTTGCTGCGATACGACTGGCTGTATTGGTCGCAAATTCGGAACAGACTTTTAGTCAGATAGCTAGTGACGCGATGACGAGCTTTCCGCAAGTATTGATCAACGTGCGTGTCGCTAAGCGCACTGAAAATATCGAACAGATTTTTGCTGAAGAAATTTTACAGGCAGAAAAAACTTTGGCTGATAACGGAAGGGTGCTTGTTCGCCCGAGTGGCACCGAACCAGTAGTGCGCGTGATGGTTGAAGCATCGCAACACGAAATCGCAGAGTCTGTTGCAACCACGCTTGCCAATGCCATTACTGCCCGTCTGAGTTAATCGCGAAAGTAGACTAGAACCCATGTGCGGAATTATCTGCGTGCTCAGTCGGCCAACGCGACGAGCGACCCCGACTTCAAAAGAGATTCTGGATCTATTAGACCTTGCAATAGTTGCAGGCTCAAAGAACAAGATTGACGAACTTTCGAAATTGGTGACCAGGGCTGACGCTCTTTTGCGGGGCGATGCTGGCCAGTTTTGTTTAGCCGACAATCATCAGTTGATCGCTGCGATGACTTCGCGCCTCGACCAATTAGACGCAGTCATTGTTGGTTATGAAGACACTATTGAGCACTCAGCAGAAGTTCAGACATCGCTGTCAGAACTTGCGTTGCAAGAAATTATTAGCGCTAAAGATGCTCTCTGGGAGTTACGCAATGATCGCATCCGCACGGCTCGACTTGTCGATGCACTGGCTGGACAAGGCGCTTCAAATACTGCTCGCAGTGGATATTTTTCGATTCAGCAAGCGTTCTCTGGTTTAGATCGGCTCGAGGTTCGCGGTCGAGATTCGGCAGGTGTGCATGTTTTGGTTTGGGGTCACGGATTAAAAGCCGCAGACAAAAATGTCAAGACATTGTTAGCGAACCGAAGCGAAGATTCATTGTTTATGTCTGGCGCAGTTCGAATAACAGATAATGCTTGGTCATTCGTTTATAAAGCGGCTGCAGAAATCGGCGAACTTGGCGACAATACTCGAGTAATGCGCAATGCAGTATTGGCAGACGATTTGTTGCGCCTATGTATTTCTCAACCAAATTCGCAAGTTGCAGTGCTTGCCCACACCAGGTGGGCGAGTGTCGGCATTATCTCTGAGCCAAACGCCCACCCAGTCAATAGCGAAGAACTTGAGCGCAAACATACTGATGCTTATTTGGTGGCTGCACTAAATGGCGATGTCGATAATCATGCCGATCTTCGTGCCCAAAATAATTTGCGAGTCGCTGGTCCAATTACAACTGATGCAAAGGTTATTCCAGCCTTGATTTCACGTCGGTTAGAAACGACCGCTTCGCTCAGCGATGCATTTCGCGAAACCGTTTTACGATTTGAAGGATCAGTAGCAATTGCTGCTGCAAGCGCCAACGAACCAGAAAAACTTTTGCTTGCATTGCATGGCAGCGGACAAGGACTCAGCATCGGTCTTGCCGAAGATCGATATTTAGTAGCCAGTGAACCTTATGGAGTTGTTGAAGAGACACTCAACTATGTGCGAATGGATGGCGAGGCGCTCGGCGACCCGAATAATCCGTCAAGCCGTGGACAAGTTGCAACTTTGTCTGTTGCTGATGCGGGCGAACTTGACGGAATTATCTTGCAGTCATATGACGGCAGCAAGATCGCACTCAGCGCAAGTGATATTTTGACAGCCGAAATTACGACTCGCGATATAAACCGCGGCGAACACAAGCATTTTTTGTCGAAAGAGATTGCTGAAGCCCCACAAAGTTTCAGCAAAACACTGCGCGGTCGAATTGTCGAGAAAAACGGTTTACTAGTTGCTGAACTTGGAGAATCAGTTCTGCCAAAATCTGTGCGTGATCGTCTTGCATCTGGATCGATCACTAAAGTTCGCGTAATCGGGCAAGGAACAGCCGCTATTGCGGGCCAGGCGTTGGCGCGACTTCTTAAAAAACTCGTGGATATTCATTTAAATATTGAAGCTCTACCGGCAAGTGAACTTTCTGGTTTTGAGTTATCGCTTGATATGAGTGACACTTTGATTGTTGCAATCAGTCAGAGTGGCACAACAACAGACACGAATCGCACCGTAGATCTTGCTCGTGCGCGTGGCGCAAGTGTTTTGGCGATAGTCAATCGTCGTGGCACAGAACTTTCAATAAAAGCCGATGGCGTGATGTACACATCAGATGGCCGCGATGTTGAGATGAGTGTCGCGAGTACCAAGGCGTTTTATGCGCAGGTCGCCGCTGGGGCGTTGTATGCGTGTGCGTTGTCGAGTGCCCTGAGCAAATCGACTGACAAATCAGCCGATAAAGCTCGGCATGAGTTGCTTGCTGGGTTACGCACGATTCCTGATGCGTTAGTTGAAGTTCTTGCAACGCGGCCAGCAATTGCTGCTGCCGCTAAGCAGTTTGCATCTGCGCGCCGATACTGGACAGTGGTTGGTAACGGAATGAACACAATTGCTGCCCAAGAAGTGCGAATCAAATTATCTGAACTTTGCTATAAATCTATTTCAAGCGATACAACCGAAGACAAAAAACATATTGATCTTTCGTGTGAACCGTTAATTTTTGTTTGTGCGTCTGGATTGCTCGAAGGCACAGCATCGGATGTGGCTAAAGAGATCGCAATTTACCGAGCACATAAAGCACTGCCGATTGTTGTGGCCACGGCCGGTCAGCATCGATTTGATGCAGCGGCAGCCGTGTTGCTGGTGCCCCATGTTGAGTCGAGTCTTGCTTTTATTTTGAGCGTGATGGTCGGACATTTGTTCGGTTACGAAGCGGCACTGGCAATCGACGCACTCGCGCGTCCGTTGCGTGAAGCGCGCGAAGTAATCGAGCATGCTGTCGAGCGGGGAGGCGATGCAAATACATTGCTGACCAAAATTCGTGCCGAACTGGGCGTGCCAGCAACAAGGTTCACTGATGCATTGGCAACCGGCAATTATGACGGCAATCTTGAAGCCAGCACTGCAGTGCGTATCGTGACAATGTTGCGCGACACACTTTCAAGCGATCCAGTGCAGGCATATCAGCGCACATCTGGAAAGATCGCATCGCCAGAGTTGCTGCTCGATGATTTGACTAGCGCGCTAACTCGTGGTGTCGACGAATTAACTCGTCCCGTTGATGCAATTAAGCATCAAGCCAAAACTGTGACAGTTGGTATTTCGCGAAGTGACGAAGGACTATTTGATCGACCATTGGTTAAGGCTTTGCTTGAGGCTGGGGTCGCACGTGACCGCTTGTCATATCGCGTGCTTAAGATAGTTGCCGATCTTGATGCTGCAGTAATTTCTGTTACCGGTTTTACTCGTTATCAAATTGAAGGCGACATCGCCGGCAATACAGCAACGATCACGATTGTTGATCGTGGTGGAATGTCAAAGAATCTTGCTTCACGAGTTGACCGCAATTCACATCTTGTTGGCACAAAGCGTCGTGTTGCAAGTGATCAAGAAGTTCTCGTGGCTCGAGGACGCAGCGATAATCGCACTGTGATTATGGTTCCAGAAACAAAAAGTGGAGAAACAACCGGCATCACACTTTTGCATGTGATGTTTCATGATCGACTTGCCGCAACTGCGATGCGTGCAGTTTTGCAGGGGTATGACCGCCGTTATGACCGCCTCGTCGACTGGGTGACAGAAACCGAAGGATCATTTCGAGAAGATCGACTCGCTGAAGTTGCTGTTGCTGATTTGTTGATTCTGCCAATCAGTGAGATGGCCGACCACTGGCGCTCGCGCTAGAAAGTTGTAACCAAATGATCGGCTTAGGTATAGACGCAGTAAGTATCTCGCGTTTTCGTGCTGCATTAGAGCGCACACCAACTTTGCGCACTCGAGTTTTTACACCAGAAGAACTTGATTCACTCGCGAGTCGCCAAGATTCGGCACCAAGTTTGGCCGCACGATTTGCAGTTCGCGAAGCAACGATGAAAGCACTCGGTGTCGGTCTTGGCGCATTTGACTTGCAAGATGTTTCGATTCGTAGTCGGGCGACTGGCGCTCCGCAATTAGTAGTCACTGGTCGTGCTGCCGAACTCGCGCGCCAACAAGGTGTGAATTCTTGGCATGTTTCGCTTTCACATACTCACGACATGGCCGTGGCTGTCGTCGCGAGTCACTGAGCACACTGAGTCGTTGTGACGAACACCAGCGATCGTTGGGCTTGGGCTGAAATTGATTTAGACGTATTGCGCAACAACGTTGCAGTACTCGTTAAGCAGGCGGGACAGGCAGAACTTTGGGCGACGGTTAAAGCAAATGGATATGGGCATGGCGCAGTTGAAGTCGCACGAACCGCCTTGGCATCTGGCGCTCGCGGATTATGCGTTGCGCTTGCCGATGAAGCCCATGAGTTGCGCGTAGCAAAAATTGATAGCCCGATATTGGTTGTAAGTGAGCAACCAGCATCACAACACGAGCAGATGTTACGCGACGATGTTGCGGCAACTCTTTATAACGAATCGACGATTGCAAGTTATGGCGCAACTGCTGCTCGTCTGAATCTTGTTGGCCGTGTGCATCTAAAAATTGATACTGGTATGCATCGTGTTGGCGTACCTGTCGAAAATGCGTTGGCACGTGCACAACAAATTAGCAACCTGCCTTCACTAAAACTCGATGGGGTGTATACACATTTTGCTGCTGCTGATTTGCCAGAACATGCTCAAACAGACATTCAAATTAAAAAATTTAGAGAACTAATAAAATTGCTTGACGAAAACTCTTTGCGACCAAAATTTGTGCACACTGCTAATTCGTCGGGGGCACTGCGTGGTCTAGACACCACGACCGACATTGTGCGCGTCGGTATTGCAATTTATGGCATAGCCCCAAGCAACGAACTTGAATCGCTCTCAACAAAAATCAAACCCGTGATGTCACTGCACGCTCGCGTCTCGCATGTGCAGCGTCTTGCGGCTGGCGAAGGCGTCTCGTATGGCTTGCGCCACAAACTTGAACAGGCTGCAACGATTGCAACCCTGCCACTTGGATATGCCGACGGTGTGCCGCGACGGCTTTGGTCGGTAGGCGGCGACGTTTTGCTCAATGGTAGGCGTTGCAAAATTATTGGCGTAGTGACGATGGATCAACTGATGGTTAATTGCGGTGACTCGCAAGTCAAAATTGGTGACGCGGCTGTTTTGCTAGGCACACAGGGCAACGAATCGATCACGGCCAATGAAATTGCAACAAAACTCGACACAATCGGATACGAAATCGTTTGTGGAGTTAATTCTCGAGTACCACGTCGCTATATCGACTCAAGAAAATAACCGTAGTGAAATTATTTCTCGCATCATTAGAAGACACTGCGCGACTTGCTCAAGTAATCGCGGCACACTCACGTCCACGCGACATGATCGTGCTTGCTGGCGAAATGGGTACCGGTAAAACAACATTTACACAGAGTTTTGGTCGTGCGATTGGGGTGACAGACCCGATAACTTCACCAACTTTCAATTTATTGCACAACTATGGCCAAGGCCGAATGGCGTTGCATCACGCAGATTTATATCGCCTTGAACGCACAGGAGAACTCGCTGATCTTGGTTTGGACGAATTACAAGATAGTGGTGGAGTGATCATTGTCGAATGGGGTGACATCGTCGGAAACGATTTGGGTGATGCACTGATAATTCGATTTGCACATTCAACTGACGTTGACCAGACCCAAGTAAGAACCGTAGAAATTGATCTGCGCGGTCAGCAGTGGTCGAGCAGATGGCCAAAGGTGTGCGCTGACCTTGATGCAAAATTCACTAAATCGGTGCGAGGCTAAACCCAATGATTGTTTTAGCGATTGATACCTCGACTGATGCTGTAAGCGTGGCGGTTAGCAATTCAAAACAATTGTTGGCCAGCGCTCATGTCGCAAGCGATCGTCGTCATGCTGAGTTGCTTGTGCCGATGATAAAAAATATATGTGAGCAGGCAGATATTTCAATGCGCGAAATAGATGTTGTCGGGGTTGACGTCGGCCCGGGATTATTTACTGGAATGCGCGTGGGTATTGCTACTGCCAAGACGATTTCGCAGGCTTTAGATGTTCCAATAATTGGTGTTTCAAGTTTGGATATTTTGGCGCGATCTGTTGCCACAACCGATCGGGTTGTGTTGGCGACAATTGATGCTCGACGCGGTGAACTTTATTGGGCGATGTATCGAAACGATGTTGGTCCGAGTATCGAAGTCAAACCGGCAACAGTTGGTTTAGTTAGTGACTGCATTGTTGATCTAGTAGATCGCGGTCAATCAACGCTGATTGTGGGCAACGGCGCGCAGCGTTATCGAACTTCAATGAGCGAATCTCTAGAAGCAACCGGGCTGTCAATTGAGTGGGCGAGTGAGCAATTATCTCAACCAAGTGCAACAGTGTTAGCAATTATCACGGCTGAACTTGCGTTACACGAGCAGTGGCAAACAGCCACCGAACTGCAAGCAGTTTATTTGCGTGCACCCGATGCCGAAATCAATTGGCAATCACGCAACCAACCAACACAGGCGACCCTATGAGTATTTTGGATCGATTCATTCGCACAAAAAACGTGCCTGACGATCAAAGTGTTAGCGACCAACCACCCGCGCTATCAATTGTGCCGATGCGTCGAGCGCACATTCGCAACATCATGCCGATCGAACAGCAGGTTTATCCGCGGCCGTGGACGGCGCAAGTTTTTATTGAAGAACTTGAACAAGTTCGTGCCGGAAAGCGCCATTATTTAGTTGGCACAATCGACGACGAACTAGTTGGCTATGGCGGAATACTTTATGTTGAGCAAGATGCCCATATAACCAATGTTGCTGTGCATCCGATATGGCGTGGTCGTGGAATCGCCACCGAGTTATTGCTAGATCTCTCATGGGAAGCACATCGTCGCGGGTGTGTAGCAATGACTCTTGAAGTTAGACATACAAATGTCTCGGCGCAACATTTGTATCAGCGATTTGGTTTCGTGCCAGCCGGCGTGCGCAAAAAATATTACGAGAATCGCGATGATGCGATTGTCATGTGGTGTGCCGGAGTGCAAGAAGATGAGTTCGTAGCGCGATTACGCAAAATTGAACTGAGTCGGATGTGAGTTTGATCGATGTGAATAGTTCGACAGTTGTTTTAGGTATTGAAACAAGTTGTGACGAAACGGCTGCTGCAATAGTGATGGGTGGCAATGATGTTTTGTCTTCGGTTGTGGCATCGCAATTAGAGATTCACGCTCGGTTTGGTGGCGTTGTGCCAGAGATTGCAAGTCGTGCGCATCTTGAAGCACTCACACCGGTGATTAGTCAAGCAATACAGAAATCTGGTCTGAGTTTTGATCGTGTCGATGCAGTCGCCGCAACAGTCGGACCTGGTTTAATCGGCGCACTTTTGGTTGGTGTGTCTGCCGCCAAATCGCTGGCGCTTGTTTTAGATGTGCCATTTGTTGGCGTGAATCATCTTGAAGCTCATCTCTATGCAGCAATGTTGGATGACCCAAATGTTGAGTTTCCGTTACTCGTCTTGCTTGTTTCTGGTGGTAACACTTTGTTGGTTGAAGTTCGTGAACATGGCGTTTACCAAATAGTTGGTCAAACTCGTGACGATGCTGCTGGCGAAGCATTTGACAAAGTCGCAAGATTTCTTGATCTCGGTTACCCGGGTGGCCCGGCAATTGATGCGCAGGCGAAACTTGGCAATGCTGAAGCGATTAATTTTCCTCGTGCAATGCTTAATGACGGTTTAGATGTTTCTTTCAGCGGTTTAAAAACAGCAGTAATAAATTATGTCCGCAAATTTCCGATGACACCAACGGCAGATGTTGCGGCATCGTTTCAAAGCGCAGTTGTAGATGTCTTAGTTGCCAAGACTTTGCGTGCCGCTGAGAATCTTGGCGCTCGAACAGTTGCAATTGGTGGCGGAGTTGCCGCAAATTCGCAGTTGCGTGATGAAATTTCTGCAGCATGTGCGCGCAAAGATTTTCATGTGGTGTTACCGTCATTGGCAATGTGTACAGACAATGCTGCGATGATTGCGTCTGCTGGTTGGCACCGTTTGCGCCTGACTGGGGCTACAAATCTTGATGCCGGGGCATATCCGAATCTTGGGTTAACAGTGGCGCAAGTATGAAGCAACTCGTAACTGCCAAACCGCTTCAACTCGGCGACCAAACTATTTGGCCGCCAGTTGTGCTTGCACCGATGGCTGGCGTGACCAATCAACCATTTCGCACACTGTGTCGCGAATTTGGACCGGGTCTCGTATACGTCAACGAAATGATCATGGCTGCAGCGTTGGTTTACAAAAATCCAAAGACCGAGGCGATGATTGCGTTTGGCCCAGACGAGTCGTTTCGAAGTTTGCAACTTTATGGCAGTGACCCGACGATCATGGCAAATGCGATCACGCAACTTGGTCGACGCAACGCAGTTGATCACATCGATTTAAATTTTGGTTGCCCCGCACCAAAAGTGACTCGTCGCGGCGGTGGAGCGGCAGTGCCGCTGAAGAAAAATTTACTGCGTGAAATTGTCACGACTGCTGTTAAGACGGCTAACGCATTTGGCATTCCAGTTACTTGCAAATTTCGTATGGGCCTCAATGACGATTTGATGACGTTTATTCATACCGGCTTGATCTGTCAAGATGCTGGCGTGGCGGCGATTGCGTTGCATGCACGAACGGCACAGCAACATTACGCACCGTTTGCCAGATGGGAAGCGATTACAGAATTGAAAAATGCTGTGACTGATATTCCAGTATTAGGCAACGGCGATATTTGGGAAGCCAACGACGCACAAGAGATGATGCGCATCACTGGATGTGACGGCGTTGTAATTGGTCGTGGCTGTCTGGGCAAGCCATGGTTGTTTCGTGACATGGTGGCGATGTTTAACGGCGAACCGATACCAGCAACGCCAAAACTTGGGTGGGTGCTTGATGTGATGTTGCGTCACGCAGTTGCACTTGAAGCTCACTTTCCGCCGGGTCGCGGTATTCGAGAGTTTCGCAAACATGCAGGCTGGTATTTAACTGGATATCCAGTTGGTGGCGAATTGCGAAAGCGGTTTAGTGAGGCTTCGAGTATCGCCGAGTTGCGAGAACTCAGCGCGTTGTGTGATGAGAACGCAGATATTGTCGAAGGCGGCGAGCGTTTTGTGCGAGGTCATAGCAATGGCCCAGTGAACATTGTCTTGCCACAAGGGTTTTTAGAAAACTTAGATGATCTTGTCGCGCCTGATGACGCAACTCTGACTCACATGAGTGGCGGCTGACTAGTTTTTACTGACTAGTTTTGGCGTACTAGTTATTGACGACTGGCTTTTTGTGAGACCTGAAATAGTTTTGGCATCGCGGTCACCGCGTCGAAAAGATATTTTAGAAAAACTTAATTTGAGTTTTACTATTGATCCGCCAGATATTGATGAGTCACCATTAAAAAACGAATCACCAATCGATTATGTGCAGCGCATTGCAGCCGCTAAGGCTGACCTAGTCGCCAAGCGCCATGATCGGCAAACCATCGTGATTGCTGCAGACACGACAGTTGCATTAGATAATGAAATCTTTGGTCAACCACGAGATTTAAATGAGGCGCGGTTGATGATCCAAAAATTATCTGGAAAGACTCACAGTGTTTTGACTGCAATTAGCGTGCGATTCGATGGAAAAATCGCAAACGCCGTCGACACAGCGAGCGTGAGAATGCGAGAAGTTACGAGTGAATTGCTCGAGTGGTATCTCGCCACGGGCGAGTCGTTGGGCAAGGCAGGCGGATATGCCGTGCAAGGGCATGGGGCTGCTTTGGTTGAAGATTTGACCGGAGAAATTGAGACTGTGATCGGTCTTTCTGTGGTGCTTTTAAGCAGGTTGTTAGGCGATCT
>JAEMRY010000047.1 GCA_016463105.1 Ilumatobacteraceae bacterium
TGCTCTATGCGCTTGCAATTAATAGGTTCGCGCACAAAGACGTGACCTCGTAACTAAGCCATAGCCAGTTTTTACCAGTCCCCGAGCGGGTAGTGTTTGGCTGATTGCGTGGGGCCAGTAGCTCAGTGGTTAGAGCAGGGGACTCATAATCCCTTGGTCGTAGGTTCGATCCCTACCTGGCCCACCACTCAATTTCACATCGGTCATAAATTGCGCTATTATCGTTACACAAATCGCACACATCAACGGGATGTGTGTTTAAAGGGGAAATAAATGACAAAGCACAAAGGACGCAAGTCCGCCGTTCTTGCCTTCGCAGCGTTTGCACTCATCGCGGGTGCATGTGGCGGCAGTAGCGACACAGCAACAGAAGAGACCACAGCTCCAGTAACCGAAGAGACAACTGCTCCGGTAGTTGACCCATGCGAAGGATCAGAGCTCAAGCTCGGTATCGCATTCGATACTGGTGGTCGTGGTGACGGAACATTTAACGACTCAGCCGCACGCGGTGGAGAACAAGCCGCAGCTGAATTGTGCTACGTAGTTTCAGAACTTGAAGCAACAACTGATGACGATCGCAAACCAAACCTCGAGGCACTTGTGGCAGCTGGCAATAACCCAGTTATCGCAGTTGGTTTCGCATTCGGTGGAGCAATTGAAGAAGTTGCAGCTGCTAACCCAAATGTAACTTTCGGTTGGGTAGACGGTTATCTTGACCTTCCAAACGTAAAGACACTTGGCTTCTCTGAGCAAGAGGGTTCTTTCCTCGTTGGTGCAGCTGCTGCATTGAAGAGCACAACTGGAACAATCGGATTCATTGGTGGTCAAGAAATTGACTTGATCAAGAGGTTCGAAGCCGGATACATCGCAGGTGCGAAGGCAGTAAACCCAGCGATCAAAGTTGAATCAAAGTATCTCGGTGCAGCTGGAGACAATGCTGCATGGGGCTCACCTGATAAAGCTAAAGAAATCGCGTTGAGCTGGTTCAAAAAAGGTGCAGACATTATTTACACCGCAGCTGGTGGTTCAGGCGCAGGCACAATTGATGCCGCTGTTGAATCTGGCGCAGGTAAATGGGCAATTGGTGTTGACTCAGATCAGTACCTAACTGCAACTCCAGAACAGCAAGCACACATCTTGACTTCGATGCTTAAGCGCGTTGACGTTTCTGTATTCCTCGCTGCAAAAGCAGTGAAGGAAGGCGATGTCACTGGTGGCTTCAAGATATTTGACCTCAAGAGTGATGGAGTCGGTTACTCAGCATCGGGTGGATACCTTGATGATGTTGCTGATCAACTTGAAGCATTCAAGGCAAAGATCGTTAGCGGAGAAATTGTCGTTCCGACAAAACCATAATTTAAATAATCTAATTGTTTGCGAGAGCCTGGGTCATTGACCCAGGCTCTCGTTTTTATTGCGTAAGTTTTTGTTGCTGCAATTTGTTTTTGAAATTGAAATAAATTTGCTCGTGTGTCAGACTTAGGCAATGCAAGCAGGCAGTAAAAAGTCGAGCCAAACTCTGCCACTAGAGTCGGCACATGTCGTAGAGCTTGCGAATATCAGCAAGAGCTTTCCAGGCGTAATTGCGAATCGCGATATTTCACTTCAAGTCGCTCGCGCCACGATCCATGCGATTGTTGGTGAAAACGGCGCCGGAAAATCAACCCTGATGAAAATTCTTTATGGTCTGCATCAGCCCGACTCAGGAACCATCGCGATCAACGGTGAGATAACACAATTTAAGTCTCCAAGCGAGGCGATAGCAGCCGGTATTGGCATGGTGCATCAGCACTTCATGCTCGCCGACAATTTGACCGTACTCGAAAACATTATTTTAGGCTACGAACCCACCAAGTATGGGGTGCTTTCATTAGGTAACGCACGCAAACGAGTCAAAGAGTTAGCAACCTCAATTGGGGTTGATCTTGATCTTGATCTTCCGATTTCCGAATTAGGTGTTGGGCAGAGGCAGCGAGTCGAAATCTTGAAAGTGCTTTTCCGTGGTGCCGAGATTTTGGTTTTAGATGAGCCCACCGCAGTTCTTGTGCCCCAAGAAGTTGATGAGCTATTTACGAATCTTCGTAAGTTGGTGGCGAACGGAACCACAATTTTATTTATCTCACACAAGCTTGACGAAGTTTTGTCTATTTCTGATCAGATAACAGTGATTCGACAAGGGTCAACAGTTGCGACTGTCTCACCCAAAATGGTTGATCGCTTGAAACTTGCCGAACTGATGGTTGGATCTGATCTGCCAAGTCATGGAAAGCGCACGACTCTCGTTGGTGAAAAAATTCAATTGTCTACAAATAATTTGACCGTGATTGGAAAGAATCGTAAAAATCCGGTTGAAAATGTTTCATTCAAGATATTTGAAAGTGAGATCGTCGGCATCGCTGGTGTCGACGGAAATGGTCAGTTTGAACTTTGTGAGGCTCTGCTTGGTTTAGTCGACATCGAAGGCACTGTAGAAATAGGTGGTAAAGATGCCAGCAAATTAAGTATCCGCGAACGACTTAATCAAGGGCTCGCCTATATTCCTTTTGATCGACACCGTGAAGGTTTGATGCTTGCAGCTTCACTTTGGGAGAATTCTTTATTGGGTCATGAGACTTCACTTTCTCGCGGACCAATGATCGACTTTGATGCTGCAAAAAAATCATGCAAAGAAATAATCGATCGATTTGGTGTGATGACGCCTAACGAACTTGTGCCTGCGTTTGTGCTGTCGGGCGGTAATCAACAGAAACTAGTCGTCGGTCGTAATCTTGCAACAGCACCTAAAGTGCTCATCGCTGCACATCCAACTCGCGGAATAGATGTGGGTGCACAGGCCGCAGTCTGGGAGGAGATTCGACGTTCGCGAGACGCTGGCATGTCGGTATTGCTTGTGTCTGCTGATCTTGAAGAAGTTTTAGGGCTATCCGATCGAATTCTCGTGATGTTTGACGGTGAAATTTCAGCGGAGCTTGACCCTAAGAGCGCGACGCCGCAAATTCTCGGAAAGTACATGACAGGCACGCAGTGAATCAGCAACTCACGACTCAACGCAATTTCGACTCGATGCGCAAATCGCTCAACACCCTAGGAAGTTCGGTTAGTGCAATCATTCTTGCTCTAAGTATTTGTGCTGTGCTTCTGCTCGTGACTGGCAAAGACCCTTTCGCGGCATATAGCAAAATCTTAGAAACAGGTTTGACAGGCGAGAAATTGCTTGAAATGTTGAAACGAGCGACACCTCTAATCTTTAGTGCGATCGCAGTTGCGATTGGTTTTAAAATGAATCTGTTCAATATTGGCGTTGAAGGCCAGTATCTATTTGCGGCATTAGTAGCAGCCGAAATGGCCACTCATGTTTCACTTCCGCGACCATTGCACATTTTATTTATTTTAGTAGTGGCGATGGTTGCGGGCGCCGCGTGGGCGAGTATCGCGGCATTTTTGAAAATCGCTCGCGGCGTTAATGAAGTCATCTCTACAATCATGCTCAACTACATTGCACTTTCTTTTATTCAGTGGCTCTTTGAGAGTTTCTTTCGAGACGATTCTGACGGCGGCCTAAATGTCAAAACAACCAAAATTGCGCCGAGCGGACGCATGCCCGATTTAGTTCATGACCGACTAAATGGAATGTTCATTGTCGCTTTGGTTGTTGCATTTCTTTATTGGATTGTTGTATTTCGCAGCCGATTTGGCTTTCGGCTTCGGGCCAGTGGCCTTAACCCGATCGCGGCTCGCACGGCTGGCATTCCTGCCAATCGAATGGTATTAATCGCGTTGATGTTGTCTGGCGCAGTGGCAGGTTTGATCGCGATGCCAGCCGTAATTGGCGATGTTTATGGTTACGGTCCTTCAGCGATTGCCACGCAGTTCGGTTTTGCCGGCATCTCGGTTGCCTTGTTGGGACGTAATCACCCAATCGGAATTGTCGGTGCGGCGCTGTTGTTTGGTTTTCTCGACTCAACATCAGCGGTGCTTCAGCTATCTGGAATACCAAGTTCGATTGTCAAAGTTATTCAAGCGATCATCGTGCTGGTTGTAGTTATTGTCAACGAAGCATCTTCAAGGCGCTATAACCGACGAACTGCCGAGCGAGCAGCGGCCGATCTGAAAAGTCAGGAAGTACAGTCGTGACCCAGTCAAAAAATTTCAGATTATTTGTTTCTCTGATTGCAGCACTGGCGATCATCTCGACAGTTCGTTTATGGACCAGTCAAGATGCCCTAACATCATCAGACACTATTGGCACTGCGTTGCGGCTGACAGTACCAATTCTTCTTGCAGGTATGGCCGGACTCTGGGCTGAACGCTGTGGAGTTCTGAACATCGGCATTGAAGGCATGATGATTTTCGGAACATGGTTCGGTGCTTGGGGAGCGTGGCAATTTGGTCCATGGGCTGGATTGCTCTTTGCAATTTTGGGTGGAGTATTTGGTGGGCTGGTGCATGCCGTTGCCACCGTTCGGTTCAATATCGATCAGGTTATTTCGGGCGTTGTAATAAATTTGTTTGCTTTCTTTGGGGTTCGATATCTCAGTGAGCTTGTTTATGTCGGCAAACAAGGGGGAGGCATCAGTCAATCTCCGCCACAAAAGTGGGCGCTACCAAGATTCAATTTGCCAATTCTTTCTGGCGGAGAAATAGCCGGCTGGAAGTCGCCAGATTTCTTGGGCTGGTTGGAGTTGCAACGATGGTTCATCCTCGGAGACCTCGGCGGAATTAGTCGCGGCCTGACGCATAATCTTTCTTGGGCAACTGTCATTGCTGTTTTAGTTGTTCCGGCATCAGCATGGGTTTTATGGCGCACGCGTTTTGGTTTGCGTTTGAGGTCTTCGGGAGAGTCGCCAGTTGCTGCTGAAAGCCTCGGCGTAAAAGTAAATCACCTTCGATATTACGGATTGTTAATCAGTGGTGGCCTCGCCGGTTTAGCAGGTGGCACACTTTCGATCGTTGCCTCTTCGTATTATCGTCAAGGTCAAACTGCAGGTCGCGGATTTATCGGTCTCGCAACGATGATCTTTGGAAACTGGCGCCCCAGTGGAATCTTGATCGGGGCAATGTTGTTCGGCTATGCCGAAGGAATAAAACTTGTGGCATCAGACTCAATAACTGCACTATTTTTATTTATTGCAGCAATCTCAGGAGTATTTTTCGTCGTTGCCGTCATCCGCCGCAAGCGCGTGCAAATTGCAGTCGCCCTAAGTGCTTTTTTGCTTTCAGCGATCGCATATCGAACTGTCGACACAGTTCCTGAGTCTTTGACACAGGCTTTGCCATATCTTGTGACATTGATTGTTTTGGCTACCGCTAACCAAAGATTGCGACCACCAGCAATGGCAGGTGTTCCATTTAGGCCTGGTGAGCCCCACTAAAAATTGTTGGTTCAAGCGCCTTTCGGGCGAAATGCGACGAGGCCATTCATGAGTTCAAGTCGCGGGCCATTGATTAAGTCAATGCAATATGGCACTGCAGGCATAACTGCATCAAGACATTCGCTAATTGAGGATGGTTTGCCAGGCAGATTAATAATTAGCGCCCCGCCGCGAATTCCTGCGGTTTGTCGCGAGAGAATTGCTGTCGGCACAACTTTTAGCGAAGTAGTTCGCATCAATTCGCCAAAGCCTGGCATCATTTTTTCGCAAACTTGTTCTGTGGCTTGTGGTGTGATGTCGCGAATTGCCGGCCCCGTGCCACCAGTTGTAACGATTAGACAGCATTGCTCGACGTCAGCAAGTTCGCGCAAAGTTGCAGTGACGAGATCGATTTCGTCGGCGATCACACGAGCAACTGGTTGCCACGTGTTCGAGAGATGTTTCGTGAAGTATTCGTGAATTGCTGGGCCACCACGATCTTCGTAAACGCCCGACGAAGCACGGTCAGAAACGGTGACGATGCCGATCTTGGCTGGTGAAGTTTTTTCAGTCATCAACAGTTACCAGAAAAGATTTTGTGGGTCGTTATATTTTTTACCAAACGAGAGTTTGCGGACAATTGATTTATATATTTGGCGCCAGCCGAAACGAAAACCAGTCAGTGATCTTGCAGTAAATGAGACTGCTTGTAATCGTTCGATTGATGCACGAAACCCACGCAACATTGCGGTTTCTGTGGCGCTCAGCAGTAGCGGTTCGATAGTTGCTGCGAAAGCGTGAGTCTCGAATTTGAAAGTCGAATAATCCATTTCGTAGACGGCTTGCAGACGGTTTGCCGTGTGTTGATCGCAAACTTGTTCTAGTTTGATGCCAAAACCGACATTGTGTCGCTCGAGAGTTAGTGATGTGCCAGCGCGACGATTGATCTCGTCGACAAGTTTTTGCATCTCGGCTGGTTGTTCAACTCGAACCGCCATGTTGTAGTTGAACTTATCTGGTTGCACGATATGCGACTGCGGCAAAAAGTGGTGATCATCCATAAACTCATTTGTCTGTTCAGTGATCATCTTGGCGAATAATGCAAAGCTCGCGCTGACATTTATTCGACCATCAACGAGTTGGTCTTGGCAAAGTTCGATTGCGCCTTCTGGAGTGCCAGGTGCTCGCGAGAAAATACGATTCTCCCATGCCGAATAAGCGCGAGTCAGAGGGTCACGAGTTGCATAAACACGCAGCCAGTCAGGCGAATGCAGAATCTCGTCTATTTGGTTGGCGTTCATGTCGATCAATTTTGTTAAGCCGTTGACACCTAGTTCATGAATCGTCTGCGACTTCGCCATGTGCGGACTAATTAGATGGTCGAGGCGCGACTGGTCGTAACTGCCGCTGGCTTTGGCGAGCAACATTTTCAAACTACTGCACGCAACTTTTGTAGTCGGGCAATACATCACTTTTAGACTCGGCGCAACGAGCAAAAAACCAGCAAACGGTTTAAGTGGAAAATCTTTTGCGCTGATCATTGTCGTGGTCTTGTTTTCATCAGCCGGCTCTTGCTTGTAGTTTTTTGAGAATAAATCTGACCGATTCTTGCAAAGTTTGGTTATCTAGACCGACTACTACATCTGGCGACTTGGGTGCCTCGTATGGGCTATCTACTCCGCTAAGACCAGTCATTTGCCCGCTGCGCACCTTGGCGTATAAACCTTTTGTGTCTCGTCGTTCGCACTCATCGATGGGTGTCGCAACATGGACTTCAATAAATTGCAAGTTTTTATCTGTATGCAATTTGCGTGCGTGTTCTCGCGATGCGATAAATGGCGAAATGATTGGCACAATTGCGACTGTGCCTGAGTCGGCAAATAAACACGCAACTTCGGCCATGCGGCGAATATTTTCGGTGCGATCTGGGTCGCTGTAGCCAAGATCAGAGTTGAGACCATGGCGAATGTTGTCGGCGTCTAAAATATATGCGAGTCGACTTGTATTCAATAGTTCACGAGCAAGTTCGGTGGCGATTGTTGATTTGCCAGAGCCAGACAACCCTGTCAGCCAAACTGTCGCTCCGGCAAGGCCGTGCTTGTTCCATCGTTGCGAGCGGGTCACGCCAGATTCGTGCCAAATTGGTTTGTTCATTTGCCAGCCACGATCAAGATCTCGGCGACAACAACATGCCTGCGGCGACAGTTTGTCCGGATGATTCGTCTACGAGAATAAACGAACCAGTTGTGCGATTCTGGTGGTAGTCGTCAAAAAATAGCGGGCTAGTCGTGTGCAAAGTTACACGACCGATTTCATTGAACTTAAGTTCGTTGATATCAGATTCGCGATGCAGGTTTGAAATATCTAGCCGATATAAAACATTTGAAACTTTGCCACGAGCAAGTTTGGTCGTGTGCTTGACTGTGTAGATCTTGTCGAGTTGCAATGGCGCTGCGTCATCCATCCAACACAGCATTGCTTCAAGTTCTTGCGAAGTTCGCGGTCGGTTATTTGGTCGACACAACATGTCGCCGCGGGTGATTGACAGATCGTCGGCTAATAAAATAGTTACTGCTTGACCTGGCTCGGCTTGCTCGACTGGTCCATCTGGAGAGTCAATGCCGGTGATTGTGCTGGTTAGGCCAGAAGGCAAAACCATAATGTCATCGCCGACTCGCAACATTCCGCCTGCAACACGACCAGCGAAACCGCGATAGTCAGGGGTGTCAGCGCGTTGCGGACGAATCACATATTGCACAGGAAACCGCGTGTCAATTCGGTTGTCATCACTCGCGGTGTAAATATTTTCAAGATGGTGCAACAGTGTCGAGCCTTCAAACCACGGCATGTTTGCCGAACGACTTACAACATTGTCCCCAGCAAGTGCACTGATCGGCAAAAAAGTAACATCGCGTAAATCAAGTCGTGAAGCAAAAGTTTCAAACTCTTCGCGGATCTTGTTGAATATCGCCGAGTCGTAATCGACCAGATCCATTTTGTTAACACAAATTACGAGGTGGGGTACACCGAGTAGTGATACAAGCAGACTGTGGCGACGAGTTTGTTCGACGACACCAGTGCGGGCATCAACGAGCACAATAGCCAGATCTGCATTTGATGCGCCAGTGATCATGTTGCGGGTGTATTGAATATGTCCCGGGCAGTCAGCAATTATAAAACTGCGTTTTGGAGTAGCAAAGTATCGATAAGCAACGTCGATTGTGATGCCTTGTTCGCGTTCGGCACGCAAGCCATCTGTGAGAAGAGACAGGTCGACATAGTCGTCACCACGTCGCTTGCTAACTGCTTCGATGTGTTCAAGTTGATCTTCGAAGATGCTCTTTGAGTCGTAGAGCAGTCGACCAATTAAAGTTGATTTTCCGTCGTCGACTGAGCCAACAGTTGCAAAATGAAGTCGCTCCATTAGAAGTAGCCCGTTCGTTTGCGGTCTTCCATGCCGGCTTCTGAGATTCTGTCGTCGGCACGAGTTGCGCCGCGTTCAGTGATTCGCGCAACTGATGTTTCGGCGATGACTTGCTCAATCGTTGTTGCTGAAGATTCAATGGCTGCCGTGCAGGTTGCATCGCCAACGGTGCGAAAACGCACGAGTTCTTCGCTAACTGATTCGCCATCTTCTGGTTTTAAAAATGGAGAAACAGCCATCCACATGTTGTCGCGACGAAATACTTGACGCCGATGCGCATAATAAATGCTCGGTAGATCGATGTTGTAGTCAGCAACAAATTGCCAGATATCAAGTTCAGTCCAATTTGAGATCGGAAAAATTCGAAAATGTTCGCCAGGCTTGTGGCGCCCGTTATATATTCCCCAAAGTTCTGGCCGCTGAGTCTTCGGATCCCATTGACCGAATGCATCGCGATGTGAATAGACACGTTCTTTAGCCCGAGCCCGTTCTTCGTCACGACGTGCACCGCCAAATACGGCATCAAACTTGTGTTCTTTGATCGAATCAAGCAGCGTCACAGTTTGTAGCGGATTACGACTTGCACGCGGGCCGGTTGCATCTTGAATTCGACCAGCATCAATCGACGCCTGGACAGAACCAACAATAAGTTGCACGTCTAGATCACGAACTGCGCGGTCACGAAACTCGATTACTTCGGCAAAGTTGTGTCCGGTGTCAATATGCATCATCGGGAAGGGCACTCGTGCTGGGCTGAATGCCCGTGCCGCCAGATGCAACATAACGACCGAATCTTTGCCACCAGAGAACAACATTGCTGGCCGCTCGAACTCGGCAGCGACTTCGCGGATAATTGTGACCGACTCGTCAATCAGACTGCGCAATGCTGATTTCACCCCTTTAAGACTAGGGCTTTTTGCAATGTCCGAGTGTCACAGCGCAAATGCCCTTTTATGAATAGTTCTAGCAATTAGTCTGACTGCGAAGGAAACCTGTGGCGCGACTAACAAAAGCAAGTTCAAATCAAGAGATCTTGGCGGTGCTCAACGAGACCGCCGATGCCGTTGGCGTTGTTTTGCGTGCAAACAAAAATTGGTCATTGTCTGGCTTGCGTGACACGCAATATGCAGTTGATTTACTTGCTGATGCTGCTGCACTTGAAGTGTTGCACGGTGCCGGTGTTGCAGTGTTATCAGAAGAAAGCGAAATCACCGGAACATTCGGAGATGACGACCTTTGTGTCGTAATCGATCCGCTTGATGGTTCGACGAATGCCAGTCGTGGTGTGCCGTGGTATGCAACTGCGTTGTGCGCGATTGACAAATCAGGAATGCGGGCTGGGCTTGTTGTGAATCAAGCAATGCAAAGTGATCGATATTGGGCTACTGCTGGTGGTGGTGCATTTCATAATGGTGTAGCGATGCGACCAAGTGCTTGTGTTGATTTGAGCGAAGCGGTCGTCGGCATCTCGGGTATTCCGAAACAGCGACATCGTTGGGGGCAGTTTCGTGCGCTTGGTGCAGCGGCGCTAGATATTTGTTTAGTTGCTGATGGCGTGATTGACGCTTGGATTGATTTCAATACACATGGAGTTTGGGATTATCTCGCAAGTCTTTTAATTTGCCAAGAAGCCGGGGCATGTTTTGTAGAGCATCAGGGTCGAGACTTCATCGTGCAAGAACATTCGCACCGTCGCACACCAATCGTGGCGGCGACTCCTGAACT
>JAEMRY010000004.1:0-30738 GCA_016463105.1 Ilumatobacteraceae bacterium
GCTGCGGCGAGATTTGCGACGGTTGGGATCAATGTCAGTTGGTGGCTTATTAGTTAGAGGCCCAATATTGGCGATTACTGACTCAATTGTTGGGCGCTCACCAAGAATGTGATTATCGATCGCATGGCGCATCGCCGCAAGATGCTCAGGAGAGGTGCCACAACATCCTCCAACTATGCGTACTCCGGCATTGACCGCCATCTCTGAATACTTCGCCATCAACTCTGGGGTTCCAGAATATTTAATCTCAATTCCTTCAAAGCGCGGTATTCCACAGTTGCCTTTGGTAACCAATGCAATATGCGCATTATCTGCGCTTGCTGACATCTCAAGAGCAGTCACCAAAATATCCGAAGCACCAACTCCACAATTTGCACCCATCGCTATCGGTGGCACAGCAAGCCCAGCAAAAACTGCAGCGAGTTGATCTGGTTTCAACCCCATCATTGTGCGACCAGCCGTATCAAAACTGCAAGTTGCAACATACGGCATTCCGACATTGATCGCTGCCTGCGCTGCTGACTGCACTTCTTCGACTGCCGACATTGTTTCTATCCACGCAACATCGGCTCCGCCATCTTTGAGTCCACGAATTTGTTCTTCAAAAGTATCAATTGCTTCTGCGGGGGTCAACGCACCAAGTGGATCAAATAATTCGCCTGTCGGACCAACCGAACCTGCAACAACGACGGGTCGAGTGCATGCATCGGCGACCTCTCTTGCAAGTTGGGCTGCACGCTTGGCAAGTTCATAAGTTCGAGCTTGCGCATTATGCAACTTCAATCGATGACGATTTGCGCCAAAAGTATTCGTCAAAATAATATCTGCACCAGCGTCAACAAACTGCTGATGCAAACCAGTTACACGCTCAGGATGTGAATCTAACCAGAACTCGGGTGGCTCACCAGAAGTTAAGCCAAGTGCAAAATAGTTTGTGCCTGTTGCCCCATCTGCCAAAATAATTTTGCCAGTTGCTAAAAGTTCAACTAGCGAAATTCTCATACATCAATTATCCCATAACCGTTCCTGAAGTGTGTTGCACTTCGCGTAGGCGTGAGAATGCACCAATATTGATCGCCCGACCTGAACGTGGCCCGACATACGAGATTGGCTGTTTGTCGTGATTCAAACCTGCTTCTTGAGCCTCGATCAACAAGCGAATAAAAATCGCTGCCAACGGTGCATTCTTGAATTGATTGCCACTGGTGCCACAGGCCATGAAATATCCATCAATGCTTGAGCGATCATAAATCGGAACCCAGTCGTCGGTTGCGTCGTATAAAGCACCAATACCTGACGGAGACACAGGCACACCAAATTCAGGCATGCGTCGCGCGAGACGCAACATCATCGTCTCCCAAATTTCGACAGTTGTTTCTTGGCGCCAATCGTCAGCGTCTTCGATCCAATGCAATTCATCACACGCAGGCTCAGTGCCGCCAAGATTCAAAGTTCCGCCTGGGTGTGGCCTGAAATAAATGCCAGTGTCGAGGTCGGCAACAATCGGCGCGTTGTCTTCAAGTTTGAAACCTCTTGGCGCAGGCGCAACATAAACTTCTTGGCGCAACGGACGATGACGAATATTCATTTCGTCGAGCACACCAGCAATCTTGTTTATCTTGCTTGCATGAGGCCCAGCGGCGTTGATAACAATTGACGCTTCAATGTGTTCACCTGACGCGAGTGTTACGCCAGTTACCCCCACACCATTATTATTGATCGCAACTACTTCTTCTTTGAACCGAGTTTGTGCGCCCGTGGCTTTTGCTGCGTTGACCAAATTGTGCGCCGCCAACATTGGGTCATCCATGAATCCACTCAACGGATCATAAATTCCTGAGAGTTCACCAGTTGCATCGTCACCAAAAGCAGGATCGTCAATTCTTTTTGGTGGCCAATAACTGCCGGCGTCAAGCGCAGGAAATCGTTCGCGTAATTGCGAAGCATCAAGAATCTCGTACGGGATACCGATGTCTTCCCAAATCTTGCGAACTGCTTCACCGTCGTAGCCGGTGGTTCGATAAACCAAATAACCAGTGCGAATAAATTTTGCCATGCCATCTGGGTCTACAACGCCAAGATACTCAGCCCAGTTCTCCCAAATTTTTGCTGACTCCCAAGCCATTAAAACTGCATCGTGAGTCGAATAACTGAAACGGATAATTGCCGACGATGCAGAAGTCGAACCAGCACCAGCTGCTGAACCTTTGTCGATAATTACAACTGATCGACCAGCTTTAGCAAGTTCTAAAGCGACTGCCCCACCAATTACTCCTGCTCCGATAACTACTACATCGGTTTTCATTGATTGGCGAGTACTTCTCGCTGCCATGCCGCAGTGTCAGCGACACTGTTAAACGTGAATGAATGCAAGCCAACAATGTTTAGAGACTCGGCATCTTTTGCTAAACCTGCAACAAGTTCTGTCGGGTCATAGCCACCAGGTGAGAGCATTTTCATTATTGACGCTTTGTTCTTGCTGAGATATCGCATCGAAGCGCCGACACCGACTCGAACACCAAGACTCATCAGTCGCGCACGGTCTACGACACCTGGTACTCCAAGTTGGATGGGCACTGAAAAACCATTGTCGCGTTCTGACTTAAGCCACTGACGAATTTGAACGACATCAAAACACATTTGAGTCGAAGCCAAACCTTGCACTCCTGCTTCGTTTAGAAGTTTTTGTTTGTCATGCAACGCTGTGCTCAAGGCTTCACGACTAATGAATGCGTGACCATCTGGATAGCTTCCAAAGCCAACCCGTTCAACACCGCTATTGCTATCAAGAAAATCGCGCAACAATTCGACACCATCGGTATATGGGCCAAGAGGCTTTTCTGCATCGCCGGCAATTAAAAAAACTTCTTTGATTCCTTGCTCACGTACCCAATTCGCAAGTTTTTGTACATGCTCACGCGATTCAACAAGTCGAGCCGCAAAGTGAGGCACAACTTCATGTCCAGAAGCGATCAAGCGAGCTGAGATTTCTTGCGTCGCTGAAAGGCCTTTGACCGGTGAACAAGTGACTGAAACGGGCGCGCGAGACGGCAAATCCAAAATTGCCTGCTCAATACTCTTCATCGGTATGAGCTCAAAGCGCATATTACTGACCAGGGTTTTTACCGCTGGAGTAACTTCGTTGGAGGATTTTTTGAGGCGTGAGAAGATTGACATCGACGCAATACTAGGCGGAATTAACGACCGATTCTTATCCTGGTTGGATTTGGTACTTAAAAACTACGCGAATGTGTCAGGTAACACACTCTTGCGCTTGGCAATATATTCCTTAAGTTCTTCGTCAATTGCCTCGTCAAGTGGTGGAGCAACATAACTTGCTAGTCGCTCCTTCCAGATTTTGTTGGCACGCTTAGCCGAATCATCTCCGCCATCTTCAAGCCATTGCTCGTAACTCGAGTTATCAGAAGTTGTCGAACGATAGAAAGCCGACTCGAAGTTCGCAAGAGTGTGCGCCGTTCCTAAAAAGTGATTGCCAGGTGGGTTCTCTCGTATCGCATCGAGAGCCTGACCATTTGGCGAAAGATCTAAACCCTTGGCAAATGTTGCCATCATCCCAAGTTGATCATCATCCAAAATAAATTTCTCGTAACCAATTGCAAGTCCGCCTTCAAGCCAACCAGCCGCATGCAAAACAAAGTTCGTACCAGCCATCAGTGTTGGAATTAAAGTTGCAGCACTTTCATATGCGGCCTGAGCATCTGGAAGTTTTGAACCAGTCAATGAACCACCCGAACGAAATGGAACGCCGAGTCGGCGTGCAAGTGCCGCCATCGTGTACAAAACAATTGCTGGCTCTGGGGTGCCGAACGTTGGCGCACCTGTTTGCATCGACATTGACGACGCGAACGAACCAAGTATCACTGGTGCTCCTGGGCGCACCAACTGTGTGAATGTCATACCAGCGAGAGCTTCGGCAAGAGTCTGAGTTGCGACACCAGCAGAAGTTGACGGTGCCATTGCTCCAGCCAAAATAAAAGGAGTAATAATTGTCGCTTGATTATTTAATGCGTACACCTCAGCCGATGCAAGCATCGATGCATCCCACACCAACGGCGAAGACGCATTAATTAAACTTGTCATCACTGTGCGATCTTGCAAATCGCCACCGAAACCGATGCGTGCTAGCTCGACGCTGTCTTGCGCGCGCTCGCCCGCCGTAACCGAACCCATGAATCCTTTATCGCTGTATTTGATATGTGCGTAAACCATGTCGAGGTGACGCTTGCTGACGGGAATATCAACTGGCTCACAAACTGTTCCACCTGAGTGATGAATTCGTGGCGACATGTACGCAAGTTTTACGAAATTTTGAAAATCTGTAATCGTTGCATAACGACGCCCGTTGTCAATGTCGTACGCAAACGGCGAACCATAGTTCGGCGCGAATACAGTTGCGTTGCCACCGATTTGAACATTGTTGGCCGGATTGCGCGCATGTTGTGTGTAGATACTCGGTGCCGTTGCAGAAACTATTTTGCGGCACATTCCTCTTGGAAATCTGACGCGAGTTCCGGTGACATCTGCACCAGCATCTTTGAAACGCTGAATTGCCGAAGGATAATCCCGAACTTCAATTCCGACTTCTTCAAGAATTGTGTCGGCGTTGTGCTCAATTAGTTCAAGACCTTCGTCTGTGACAAGTTCGTAAGGCTTGATCAACCGAGTTATATACGCATCGCGATCGGGTTCATGTGACGAACGCAAAGTTTGTCGACCTGCTCGACCACCCGAGCGTTTTGTCCGCGTTACATCTGTCATTTGTTCTATTCTGCCACGACGCCCGAAGATCGGCGACGGCGACCAGATCGCCCAGCACCGTCTAGTTGTGCGTTATCTCGAGCCGGAAGATCAATGACCTTCTCGAGATTTGGGGTTAGGGCTGTCTTATGAGGAAAGGCCATCGCCGCCACAAACAACTCCTGAAATCTTGGTTCAGTTGCCGTTTCGATTTTTGTTACACCACGCACAGTTTCTTCCATCTCGTATCGCAGTTTTCGCGACAGAAGAGACTGAACTGCGCCTGCACCCGCAGCATTGCCAACAGATCGAACACCAGCAACTGGACAATCAGGCACGAGACCAAGAACCATTGCGTAAACCGGATCAATGTGCGCACCAAACGCACCCGCAAGACGAATGTCGTGCACCACGGGCGAACCGGCATGTTCGACAAGCAAATCAATACCTGCGCGTAACGCCGCTTTGGCTAACTGAATTGCACGCACATCGTTTTGGGTTACAAATAGTTTCGTCTCATCGTGTTCATAGAACAAATACGAAAATGTCCGGTCATCGGCAACGATTCGACTACTACGTGCGGCCAGTTCTCCACGTACGACGCCATCAGTGTCGATGATCCCACTCAAATACATTTCTGCAATTACTTCGATAATCCCAGAGCCACAAATTCCGGTAATCGCGGTGTCTCCGAGTGATTCAGCAAAACCCGATTCGTTGCTCCAAAGCGTTGAACCGATTACTTTGATTCGTGGCTCAAGAGTTTGACGATCAATTCGAACATGTTCTATTGCGCCGGCGGTCGCGCGTTGACCCGCGCTAATTTGCGCGCCTTCAAAAGCAGGACCAGTTGGGCTTGATGCAGCAAATTGATGCTTTGTATTTCCGAGAACAATTTCGGCGTTTGTTCCGATGTCTACTAGTAGTTGCATCTCGGTCGATCGATGTGGTCCTTCAGCCAAAATTGCTGCGGCGGTGTCGGCACCAACATGGCCGGCGATGCACGGCCCAACATAATAAGCAGCATTCGGAAGATCAAGATCAAGTTCGTTTGCCCAGCCGCTGACTGATTCGTTAGTTGCTAATACGAACGGAGCCATACCAAGCGGAGTTGGATCGATACCCAACACGATGTGATGCATAATCGGATTGCCAACGATTGTGATTTCTAAAACATTCGCACGAGAAATTCCTGCGGCTGCTACGAGGTTGCCAACCAGATCGTCAAGCGCAACTCTAATTGCTTTTGTTAATTCTCGATCACCACCCGGGTTCATCATCACATATGACACGCGGCTCATTAAGTCTTCACCAAAACGAATTTGCGGATTCATCACTCCGTAGCTTCCGATAATTTCGCCCGTCAGAAGTTCACACAAGTGTCCGGCAACAGTTGTTGATCCAACATCAACTGCGATTCCGTACGCAGTATCAACAAATCCGGGCCACGCCGCAACAATTTGATCAAGATTCTTTGTGAAGCGCACCGCAACTGTTAATTCACCATCAGATTTAGTCATTGCGTTGTGCAAAGTATTCAACGCACGACGCGCCACCTGTGGAGCCCGACACTTATGTTGCGTAGCAACTGCATTGGCGAGTGCATCTGCCGCACTAACTGAATCACCAAGTTGTGCCTCTGGAACCGTCAGGTAATACAAACCGAAACTTGGGTCAACTGTTATCGGTTCAAGATCTAAATCTTTTCGAACGATTTGACGGTGTACTTGACTAATCGCCGGCACATCAATGACAACATCGCCACAGATTCGCGCAGCACAACCGAGACGATTTCCGGGTACGAGCGCACGCTTTGCGCGATAATTGGTTTCGGTTTCAGCCAAACCAGATAATGAAGACTCGGTGACTGTGATTCCCCATTTTGCAAAGACGCCGTTTGAAGGTGTGATCTGACAACGACCACAAATACCCCGACCACCACAAACAGAATCAATGTCGGCGCCAAGTTGTCGGGCCGCTTCAAGAACAGTTACGCCGTCCTGAACAACGCCATCTAATCCAGACGGAGTAAAGACGACGCGTCGCTCCATATTTTTTGTTACTCGGCCCTTCGTCGACCGCGGCTATTTCGGGCCGCACGATCTGCTGAAATATCATTTGGGTCACGATTTGCTCGAATCCACGCCGAACAGTTCTCATCATTACCAACAAGAACGTCAGCAGCCATCACCAAAGTTTTAACTTCCGGATGCATTGGATTCATGATCGCTGACGTCATGCCAGCGCCGATCGCCATCGCCAAGAATGTTCCAGTGATGTTATTACGAGACGGAATTCCAAAACTCACATTCGAAGCGCCGCAGGTTGTGTTTACTTTTAGTTCTTCGCGCAATCGACGTATAATTTTGAACGCAGTTCGTCCTGCATCGCCCATCGCGCCAATTGGCATAACCAACGGATCAACTACGACATCGCATGCTGGGATTCCGTAGTCAGCAGCGTGATTGACAATTTTCTTGGCAACAGCGAAACGCTCATCTGGGTCCATGCTGATGCCAGTCTCATCATTAGAGATTGCAACAACTGCCGCGCCGTATTTAGCAACAAGCGGCAACACGCGCTCAAGGTTGGCTTCTTCGCCAGTCACCGAGTTGACGAGTGCTTTTCCTTGATATACGGCGAGCCCTGCTTCGAGAGCGGCAATTATTGATGAGTCGATAGACAACGGTACATCGGTGATTGATTGCACGAGTTGAATTGCCTTAGCCAAAAGTGCCGGTTCGTCAGCCAACGGGATTCCAGCGTTGATATCCAACATGTGGGCACCAGCAATAACTTGGGCTAGCGCATCAGACTCAACACGACTGAAATTGCCCTCTTTCATTTCGGCAGCAAGAAGTTTGCGACCAGTCGGGTTAATTCGCTCGCCGATCATGACGAATGGGCGTCCAAAACCAATCACAACTTCTTTAGTGGCCGACGAAAGTACTGTATCTGTCATTGTCTGATCTTTCTATTTAGTGTTTAATTATATTAATTGACTATTCGTTTTCTTCAAGTTCCTCTAATGCCAAGAGCTCTTCGGCATTGATTGCAGAATTGTCAATGTCGGCCTCAAAGCCACCCGCAAATGCGAGCCTGCCGAGACGCTCGCGCGAGTACTCGCCATCTAGCCGATCAGCTTCGCGCTGTGCCGCTTCTGCCAAATCACCAGACAGTGGCAAACTGATTCTGCGCCACTGTGCAATATCTTCATCAGCGGTATAAATATGTGCTTTGCGTTTTGCACGATCAATCGCGCGCTGAAACTTATCTGAAAGTTGAACTTGCTTGCGCTCACGCCCAGCCTGCGCATTAACTTGCGCAGGAATATCTCGCCACATAATCACAATTACTTCGTTGCTTCCGCGTGGCATTTTTGTTCTCCTCGATTTTTATTTATTTACTAGACGACTTAAATGAAACTGGTATTGCATCAACGAAATGACCGAGCCCCACATGCCGATGTTCAAAGGCGAGACCAAGTCTTTGGGCAGCATCTTGGCCAGCACGCACAATGTCTTGGTCGGTAGTTTGAGAAAACAACACGACACGACGATAGTTGCCAAAATAGGTATTCAGCAGTTCAGGGTGATCTTCGAGACCGAGACCCTGCCAGACAAGAGCATCAAAATGTTTGGCAAGAAAATCGGTCAGATAGAACGTGCCTGGCTCTTCGTCATGAGCAGCCATGAAATCAGTAGTCCCAGCAAAAAACTCATAGCAATGAGCGCCTGGCAATCGTTTCACAGTCGGATATTTCGCGAGTAGCAAATCTAGATGCCCGCCAGTGCCACAGTCGGCGTAAGCCACAAACGTTGGCCGTGAATGATTTGCTTCAAGCAATTGCGCAACTTGTGGAGTTATGTTTTCGGGACGATTATGCAAATTTGCAGGCAAATATTTTATTTCAATAGACTCTTCCATCCCCGAGGCACGAAGAACACTGCGAAGTTCGGTGGCTAGTGCGCCACAAGCAATTATTAGCGGGCGCGTGTCAGACGACATCGCGATGTGAATCTTAAATTACTGAAGGGCCAGGTGGCTCTGCATTGCGCAAACGACGCGCACCAACAAGTTGCTTTGCAGTCTCTGAGGCGACTGCGGCATCTCGACAATATGCGTCAGCGCCTACAGCAACACTGAACTCTTCGTTCAATGGCGCACCACCAACAAGAATGATGTACTTATCGCGGATGCCTTTTTCTTTCATCGTGTCGACAACCACCTTCATGTACGGCATTGTCGTTGTCAAAAGCGCAGACATTCCAAGAATGTCTGGCTTGTGCTCTTCGAGTGCGGCGAGATATTTGTTTACATCGGTGTTGATTCCGAGGTCAATAACTTCGAAGCCTGCGCCTTCAAGCATCATTGCGACAAGATTTTTTCCGATGTCGTGAATATCACCTTTAACTGTGCCGATAACTACTTTGCCAACAGATTCAGCGCCGGTCTCTGCGAGTAGCGGACGCAAAATTGCCATTCCGCCTTTCATCGCATTCGCTGAGAGCAAAACTTCTGGAACAAACAAAATTCCGTCACGAAAGTCGATACCGACAATTCGCATACCTTCAACGAGAGCATCCTGCAAAACTTTTGTTGGTGTCCAGCCACGATCCAGCAAAATGGTTGTACCTTCTATGATTTCTGGTCCTAACCCGTCATAGAGGTCGTCGTGCATCTGCGCCGTGAGGTCATCATCAGACAACTTGGCGAGATCAATATCTTCAAATTCTTCGTTACTCACTATTACTCCATCTCAAGAACTGTCGTTTTTAATAATGTTAATTGACCGGCAAACCCAGCACAACGGAATGAAACGCTATCAGTTCTGATGACTGTAGAACTTCACCGTCTGTGAAGAAAGTGGCGGGTTGCCAAGAATTATGTCTGCTGCTTTTTCGGCAATCATCATCGTCGGCGCGTAAATATTGCCGTTCGTGACATATGGCATTACTGAAGCATCGACGACACGAATTCCATTCATTCCACGTACCCGCATTGTCAATGGGTCAATAACCGACATCTCATCTGTCCCCATTCGACAGGTGCACGAAGGGTGATATGCCGTTTCGCCATCTCGACGCACCCACTCGAGAACATCGTCATCTGTTCTGACCGCTGGACTTGGCGAAATTTCGCCACCATCAAATTGCGCAAATGCTGGTTGGGCAAGAATTTTTCTGGCTGCGGCGATTGCCTCGACCCACTCTTGGCGATCTTCTGGCGTGGATAAATAATTGAGGCGTAATTCAGGTTTGATGCGAACATCAGATGATTTAATTCGCACAGACCCGCGCGAGTTTGAATACATCGGGCCGATATGAACTTGATAACCATGTCCGCCAGCAGGAGCCGTGCCGTCATATCGCACCGCAATTGGCAGAAAGTGAAACATTAAGTTCGGATACTTGAACGATTCGTTGCCGCGGATAAATCCGCCGCCTTCAAAATGATTTGACGCACCGGGCCCGCGACGAAACAACCATTGCAGACCGATCCACGGTCGATAGTGAAACTTAAGCATCGGATTCAACGACACAGGTTGCTTGCAGGAGTGTTGCACATAAACCTCAAGATGGTCTTGTAAATTTTCACCAACACCTGGCAAGTGATGAACTAGTTCAACACCAACATTTTTTAGATGCTCAGAGTTTCCGATGCCTGAAACTTGAAGCAACTGTGGCGAGTTAAACGAACCTCCGCACAAAATAACTTCACGCGCGGTTGCAGTTCGCTTGCGACCAAAAGGCAATTCATAAGTTACGCCAGTTACTTGTTTGTCTTGCGTCAACAACTTTGTAACAAGCGCACGACACTTGACTGTTAAATTTTTTCTATGCATCACCGGGTGCAAATAGGCACGAGCGGCACTTAGTCGGCGACCACGGCGCACGTTTCGATCAAATGCCGCAAAACCTTCTTGCTTAAAACCATTGACATCAGTTGTGAGTTGATGACCGGCTTGTTGCACGGCTTCAAAAAAGGCGCCGAACAACGGATTCTTTACTGGTCCACGTTCTTGCTCTAGAGGCCCATCGTGTCCGCGATATTCGTCATCGCTGCTAGCCGCCAAACAATTCTCAAGTTTCTTGAAATATGGGAGACAATTTGCGTAATCCCATGTTGACATTCCAGGGTCACTCGCCCATCGCTGATAATCAAGAGGGTTGCCACGCTGAAAGATCATCCCGTTAATGCTCGAAGATCCGCCAAGCACTTTGCCCCGACCTTGAGTTACCCGACGATTGTTCATGTATGGCTCAGGCTCGGATACATAAAGCCAGTCATAAAAGCGGCTTCCGATCGGAAACGTCAGCGCTGCTGGCATGTGAATGAAAACATCCCACCAATAATCTGGTCGGCCTGCTTCAAGAACTAAAACTTTATTTTTTGAATCGGCACTCAATCGATTTGCTAACGCAGAGCCTGCTGACCCACCACCAACGATTATGTAATCGTAAATAGTTTGAGATTTTTTCAGAAAGCGCCAAGCATTCGCGCTGCTTCAAGAGTGTTCTCGAGCAGACACGCAATAGTCATCGGGCCAGTGCCACCGGGCATCGGGGTGATTGCTCCAGCGATTGCTTGTACTGCTTCGAAGTCGACATCGCCAACAATTTTGTTATTAATGCGAGTAACCCCTACGTCGATAACTGTTGCACCTGGTTTGACATGCGCAGCAGTAACCATTTTCGCCGCACCAGCAGCAGCAATAATGATGTCCGATTCACGACAGACTTCGATCATGTCAGTTGTCGACCGATGAGCAACTGTCACCGTTGCGTCTGCCCCACGGCGCACAAGCAGCAACATTTGCGGCAATCCAACAAGTGCTGAACGACCGATAACTGTGACACGCTTACCGACTGTTTGAATGCTGTGGCGCTCAAGCAAACGCACCACACCAAGTGGCGTACATGGAACATGACCAGGCACGCCGCGCACGAGTCGACCGAGTGATTTTTCGGTTAAGCCATCCACGTCTTTTTCAACCGGCAACAAACTGAGTACCGCCTCAGTGTCAATATGTTTTGGCAACGGCAACTGAACCAAGATTCCATGCACTTGCTTGTCTGCAACCAATGCCGCGACTGCATCTTCGACTTGTGCTTGTGTCGAATTCTCTGGAAGATTCACACCCTTCGACACCATGCCTGCCTCTTGGGCTTTTTTGTGTTTGCTGTTTACATATATATGACTAGGCGCGTCATCGCCGACAAGAACTGTGGCTAGACAAATTGCAGGGTTTCCTGCGCTATTAATCGCGTCTCTAAGTTTCACGACAGTTTCGTCACGTAGCGCAATACCATCGAGCAAAATCGCCCCGCCAGCAGTGCGCGCAGCAACTTGCGTCATGAAAGTCCGATGATCTCGCCGTTGGCGTCGAAGTCAATGATCGCTGCGGCTGGTTTAGTGCCAAGACCCGGCATAGTTCGCATGTCTCCACAAATTGGATAAATGAAACCCGCACCAATCGACGCCCGAACTTCTCGCACATTTAGAGTGTGGCCAGTTGGTGCACCTCGCAGAGAAGCATCGCCCGAAATCGACAAGTGAGTTTTTGCAACACAGATCGGCAACTTTGCAAAACCGTTGTCCGTGTAAGTTTTGATCTGCTTATTGGCAAGACTCGTGTATTCAACTTTTGCCGCCCCGTAAATCGTCGTGGCAATTTTTTCGATTTTTTCTTTCAAAGAAGCGTCATCTGGGTACAAGAAGTGAAAATCATTCTTGTCATTGCACGCTTCAACAACCGCCTTGGCTAAATCGACAGCGCCTGCTCCGCCGTCGGCGAAGTGTGTGCAAACTGCAACTCGAGCGCCAGCACCTTCTGCAATTTTACGAATCGCATCATGCTCAGACTTGTGATCAGTTGGGAAACCGTTGATTGCTACGACTGGTGAAACACCGTGCGCCTTAACGTTTTCGATTTGCTTCACCAAGTTTGCAGCACCAGCAATTACATCATCTGGATTTTCTTTGAGCAAGTCTTCAGGCAATGCTTTGCCGGCAACGATCTTGTATTTGCCTGAGTGCGCCTTGAGTGCACGAACCGTAGCCACCAATACTGCAGCATCTGGAACTAGCCCGGAAGCACGACACTTGATGTTGAAAAACTTTTCTGCACCCATATCGGCACCAAAACCAGCTTCAGTAATTAAATAATCACCTGAGTGAATGCCGATTAGATCGCCGACGATTGATGAATTGCCGTGTGCAATATTGCCAAACGGTCCTGCGTGCACAATTACTGGTGTGTTCTCAATTGTTTGCAACAGGTTCGGCTTGATCGCCTCACCCATGATTACTGCCATTGAGCCAGCGCCGCTGAGTTGTTCTGCGGTTACTGGTTTTCCTTGTGAGTTATAACCAACCACGATGCGCGAGAAACGGGCGCGCATATCTTCTTTCGAAGTCGCAAGCGCGAGAATCGCCATAACTTCAGATGCCGCAGTGATATCGAAACCGGTTTGTCGAACGACACCATCTTCTTTCGTGCCTAGGCCAATGATCAAATTTCGCAATGACCGATCATTGACGTCCATTACTCGTCGCCACGTGATGTTGTTTATATCAAGGTCTAATTCGTTGCCTTGGTGCAAATGATTATCAACCATTGCTGAAAGCAAGTTGTGGGCAGCAGTCACCGCATGAAAGTCGCCGGTGAGATGCAAGTTCAATAACTCCATTGGAATCACTTGGCTGTAACCGCCGCCAGCAGCACCGCCTTTGATTCCGAAAGTTGGTCCCATGCTCGGCTGACGCAAACTGATCGTTGCTTTTTTGCCGATGTGCTTCATTGCTTGACCAAGACCAACAGTTGTTGTTGTCTTGCCTTCACCAAGTGGTGTTGGCGTGATCGCAGTTACGACAACATACTTAGCCTTTGGACGAGATTTCAAAGTGTCGATTACATCCAAACTTATTTTGGCGAGACTTTTGCCATATGGTTCTAAAAATTCGGCACCGATGCCCATCTGTGCGGCAATTTCTGGAAGCGGTTTAGGGGTGGCTTTTCGGGCGATTTCAAGATCAGATGGGAAACCCATGAATTCCTCTTTCAATAGATTTAGACGCGACCATCCACTCTACAGACGTGATTCAACTGCCTAGAGTCGCTAAAGTTGACAGTGACCAAACAAAAGTTAGGCACTTAAAAATGGCAAAGCATAAATTTGAGCCGTATATGCGAATCACCGAGCCGATGGTTCGTGAAAACGGCAAATTACGAGTCGCGTCTTGGCAAGAAGCACTAGCCAAAGCCGCTTCGGGTTTAGCTAATGCTCGAGATGCTTTTTCTCCGTCTGCTGTTGGTTTTTTTTCGTGCTCGAAATCGACAAACGAGATGAACTTCATCGCCCAAAAGTTTGCTCGTGCAGTTATCGGCACGAACAACATCGACTCTTGTAATAGAACCTGACACGCCCCTTCGGTGGTCGGTCTGGCCACTGTTTTCGGAGCAGGTGGAGGAACAAGTTCTTACGCCGAAGTAGAAACGACTGACGTCGTAGTTTTGTGGGGCTCAAATGCTCGCGAAGCACATCCGATTTATTTTCATCACATCTTGCAAGGCGTGCGCAACGGTGCAAAATTATTCGTAGTAGATCCACGTCGCACTGCTTCGGCTGAGTTTGCAGATATTTGGTTGGGCCTAAACATTGGCAGCGATGTTGCTCTGTCGAACACGATTGCTCGCGAGATTATTCATGCAGGTCTCGCCAACAAAGAATTCGTCGAAGGCAGCACTTCTGGTTTCGTTGAATACGCCAACTCAGTTGAAGAATGGACTCTTGCGCGCGGCAGCCAAGTGACTGGCGTTCCGGAAGATGCGATTCGCGAACTTGCTCATGCGTATGCCAAAGCCGGAACCGCACAGTTGTGTTGGACACTGGGCATCACCGAACACCACAATGGTGTCGACAATGTTCTTGCACTAATTAATCTTTCGTTGTTGTGTGGTCATGTCGGACGCCATGGTTCTGGGTTGAGCCCGTTGCGCGGACAAAACAATGTGCAAGGCGGCGGCGACATGGGTGCCCTGCCCAATAAGTTGCCGGGCTTCCAAGATGTTGTAGACGATGTTGCGCGCGAAAAATTTAATCGTTTATGGGGTTGCACAGTTCCGGCAGAAAATGGCTGGAACTTGACCGAGATGTTTGAAGCAATGGAGCGAGGCGAATTGCGCGCTGTTTTTGTGATCGGCGAAAACCCTGCCCAATCAGAAGCCGACGGAACCCACGCCACACACTTGTTAGAAAATCTTGACTTCTTGGTAGTGCAAGATCTTTTCTTGACTAAAACTGCAGAACTTGCAGATGTTGTATTTCCGGGTTCTGCATCTTGGTGCGAAAGTGACGGCACGGTCACAAACTCTGAGCGTCGCGTTCAGCGAGTGCGCAAAGCCCTAAACCCACCAGGTAATGCGCGAGATGATATTCAAATTATTCTTGACTTGGCTCGCGAAATGGGTCACGACTGGAAGTACGAATCGACTGAAGAGATCTGGAACGAATTGCGCAGTCTCTCGCCGATGCATCATGGCATGACATATTCACGTCTTGCTGAACTCGGCGGAATTCAGTGGCCATGCTTCAGCGAGGACAAACTTGAGCCATCATTTTTGCATGGTCGCCTTTGGGACAAAGACCCAGCAAAACGTGGTCGTCTCGCACCATTCAGTGTCGTAATCGATGACCCTCCAGTTGAAGCAACCACGCCAGAGTTTCCATTGCGACTAACAACTGGGCGTCGACTTGATTCTTATAACACAGGTGTGCAGACACGGGGCTTTGACAGTCCATTGCGATTTGGAGAAACGATTGATGTTTCTCCAGAAGATGCAGAAAAACTTTCGATCCGTGAAACAGAAATTGTTCGGGTCAGCTCTCTGCGTGGTTCGCTAGAAGTACCTGTGCGAATCGACAAGAGCCTTCGACCTGGACTCGTATTTATGTCGATGCACTTTCCAGATCAAGTGAATACAAATTTGATAACTATTGACGCCACAGACCCAAAATCTGGTACTGCCGAATTTAAAGCCGCGGCCGTTCGCATTGAACGCTTAGATGCTCGCGTACTAGTTGCTGGCGAATAACTAACTAGTTTTCAACTCTCGGGCAAGAGTACAAATTTGCCGACGTGTTTTTTTTCTAAAAATTCTTGCTGTGCTTGTGCAATCTGCATCAGTCCAAACGTTTTTGCCACAAGTGGACGTATCTGATTTTTCTCGATATACGAAATTAGATTCGTAAAGACTGGTTCATCCCAAGCGGTACAGCCAACAAGATTTAAATCTTTTAAATAAAACGTTCGAAGGTCAAGATTTACGATTGGTCCACCAATTGCGCCTGACGAGACATAGCGCCCGCCACGTCGCAGCACTTTTAGCATCGAACCAAATGACGAACCACCGACATTGTCAACTACGACATCAACCGACTCTTCGCCAAGAATCTTGACTAAGTCACTTTCACGCTCAACCACTTCATCAGCACCAATTTCGCGGATGCGACCAATTTTTGATTTACCAACAATTGCCGTAACTCTTGCTCCGCGAAGTTTGGCTAACTGAACAACAGCAGAACCGACACCACCTGATGCACCAGCAACTAAAACGTGTTCGCGCGCGACGACCTTGGCACGATGCAACATGTTTTCTGCAGAACCATAGCTGCACGGGATAGAGCCGAGTTCGGCGTCACTCCATTGTGTCGTAACTTTAAAAACTTCTGTCGCCGGCACTTTTACAAACTGCGCAAATGCACCATCAAAATCTGATCCGAGCCAGATGTTGCGCATTGATCCAAAACCATCAGGTCGCATGCATGGTCTAACCAAGACACGAGAACCGATTATTTGGTCGTCGACACCGCTTGCTACAGCCACAACTCGCCCACAACAGTCAGTGCCTTGAATAAACGGAAACGGTGTTGCGATATTCCATCCTCCATCGGGTTTTTGTGTTTCGGCTTGCTGTTTGTTGTCAGAGACAACATTGGTTCCGGTCACGACACTCGTTGAATACCATCCAAGACGAGTATTTATTTCTGTGTTGTTAACCCCTGCTGCAAGAACCTGCAATAAAACTTCGCCACTTTCGAGAACCGGCATCGGCACATCGCAGTATTCGAGTTTGTCGTAACCACCATTGCCAGTAGTAACAACCGCTTTCACCGCTAAACCTGCACTAATCAATCAACGCATCAGAACGCATGCCAGCACGTTCAAGATGAATCGGCAAAACTCGACCGTAAAGTTCTTTGGCTCGTTGCGGACTGCTGACCATTCCGGACTCTTCGACATAGCTAAAAATTGCAACATATCGTTTTCGTGAACCCAACAGTGGCGTAACACGGTGCAACGAATAACGACCCTTGAATATTTGCAAGTCTCCGGGCTCAAGACGCAATGTGTGAATCAAAGATCGATCATCATCCAAGACTTTTTCGACGATGTCATAATTCTCTGCAATTGTTGAACGCACGCGTGGACTGTATTCGAAATTTCCGCCAGCCTCTGCATTTTGGATAGCCAATGTGACCGTGTAATTGTTTGTGTCAAAGTGCCAAGGAAATCCGTTGCCTGCCTCTGCCAAGTTCACGGTGACGTCAGCCAACGGGTCGGCATATGGAAAGAACTTTTCTTCATCAAGTACCTGCTTAATAAATGGCGAAAATGCAGGCCAGTCAAAAATTGCTCGCAGAATACTCTCTGGTCCGAAATTGTCGGCTGGCACAAATGCGTTTGACCGATCATAAAATCGACGCAACGGATGACTCGTCGGTAAGTCAGGGCGATCTTGTGTGAAGTATGGGTTTGTTCGGGTGAAGTTGCGATGACCATGCATCTCTACACGGTCGCATTCGTGCACTAGTTCATCAATTCGTTCGGCACGAAGAAACCCCTTGAGAACGACACAACCATCCTTGACTATGGATGAATTCAAATCGTCAATCAATGCCGTTCGCGCTGGCCCATGTATCGAAATGGGATATCGGACCGTGTCGATGTAATCGCTGGCAACAATTTTCAAGACAACAATCCTTCCAACAACGATTCGTAATAACGATATTAGGCAGAAGTCGTGAGTTGGCCGAATTAAGTCGTAAAGTCAAAGGCGAAATGGATCTCAAAATAGCGTCTGCAACAGCTACGACCAGCGAGAAAAGCGCGGTCGATTCGTTGCTTGGTCCTGCCACTGAAACATCCCAAGGCGGTGAACGAAATTCGGCTGGTTATCGAGTTGCTCGGGGTGGAGAATCTTTACGCAGTCTGCGACATTTGTTGTTGCCAACTCTTCATGCAGTCAATGACCGAGTCGGTTGGTTAAGCCGTGGGGCGATCAATTACATTTCGCAACGCCTAGATATTGCCCCGGCAGACATTTATGGAGTTGCTACTTTTTATGCGTTGTTTGACACAAACGAGCGACCCGCGAGACAAGTGCACGTTTGTATTGATCTCGCCTGTCGTGCGATGTCTGGTTGCAAAGAAGACTCAATTCCAAATGGAGCAATCGCGTCACCGTGCCTTGGTGTTTGCGAACGTGCGCCCGCGGTGCTTGTTATCGAAACTGGGGTAACTCCGAGATACGAAGTTCTCGCACCAGCAACAAATAATGAAATAGCCGAACTTGTCGCCGGCAAATCTGCGAGAACGCAGCAAGATATCGCCGCCGCCGTGCCACAAGCGCCTGACAATTCTTTAGTTTTGCTTTCACGAATCGGTCGAGTTGATCCATTAAGCATCGACGAGTACATCGCTTCAGGTGGTTATGTTGCGTTGCGTCGAGCAATCGAAATTGGTGCAGAACAAGTAATTAAAGAAGTAACCGCATCGGGCTTAGTTGGCCGTGGCGGCGCAGCATTTCCAACTGGACGCAAATGGGCGGCCGTGGCTAGTCAGCCAGTAAAAACTCGTTATCTAATTTGTAATGCTGATGAATCAGAACCTGGCACTTTCAAAGATCGCGTGCTAATGGAGGGTGACCCGTTCGCTTTGGTCGAGTCAATGACGATTGCCGCATTTGCAACAGGTTGTCAGCACGGATGGATATACCTGCGTGGCGAATATCCGCGAGCACTAAAAAATCTTCAAAATGCAATAACTTTGGCGCGTTCATGCTCAATGCTCGGAGAAAATATTCTGGGATCCGGTTTTGATTTTGACATAACTATTTTCAGAGGTGCAGGCGCTTACATCTGCGGTGAAGAAACTGCGATTTTTAATTCGATTGAGGGCTACCGTGGCGAACCTCGAAATAAACCGCCATTCCCAGTAGAAGTTGGTCTGTTCGGCAAGCCAACAGTTGTCAATAATGTTGAAACACTTGTCAATGTGTTGCCGATCATCACAAATACGGGTGACAAATATGCAACTTGGGGCACGACGGGATCAAAGGGCAAAAAACTATTCTGCGTTTCGGGCGCAGTAAATAAGCCGGGCGTTTTTGAAGTAACTTTCGGTGCAACATTGCGACAATTAATTGATCTTGCTGGGGGTATCAAGGCGGGTTCGTCATTGCAGGCCGTTTTGTTGGGTGGAGCCGCAGGGGGTTTTGTTGGGCCTGAAGATCTTGACCTCGAATTAACACTCGAGGCCGCTCGGGCTGCGGGCACAACACTTGGTTCAGGTGTTGTAATGGTCCTAGATCAAACTGTTGACATTGTCGATCAATTGCAACGCATCGCCGCATTCTTTCGAGACGAATCTTGCGGGCAATGTGTGCCATGTCGAGTCGGAACAGTCCGCCAACAAGAAGCCCTTGCTCGCCTAGTTAAATCTTCGGGCTCTCAAAATTCTGCTGTTGATCTTCAGTTGCTGCGAGATCTCGGCCAAGTGATGCGTGATGCCAGCATTTGTGGTTTGGGGCAAACTGCTCACAATGCCATCGATTCGGCGTTAACTCGCCTTAAAGTGTTTTCGGCATGAGCACACAAGTAACAACCGGCTTACAGGTTCGACGAACTGTCGAATTAACAATTGACGGACAAAAAGTTAATGCGGTTGAAGGCTCTACTCTGCTTGACGCTTGTCGCGCATCTGGCAAAGAGATTCCAACACTTTGTTATGGTGACACGATCACGCCAAAAAATGCGTGCCGAGTGTGCATGGTCGAACTCGAAGGTTCACGAACACTTGTACCAAGTTGCTCGCGCAAAGTCGAACCAGGCATGGTTGTCAATACGAATAATGAGCGCACCAGCCACAGCCGCAAACTTGTGCTTGAGTTACTCGGCTCATCGGTCGATCTTTCGTTGACAAAAAATGTTGCCAGATGGAACGAAGGTTACGGAGCCGAGCCGAGTCGCTTTGGTGCACCGTCGTTTCATCATGACGATCGCGACGAAGCAGTGACCGGTCATCACCACCAACCCGATGGTTCAACCGCCGAGACTGTGCACCAACCAGTCAAAATTGACAACAATCTTTATATTCGCGATTATTCAAAATGTATTTTGTGTTACCAGTGTGTTGACGCTTGTGGTGAGCAGTGGCAAAATACTTTCGCAATCACAACTGCTGGTCGTGGTTTCGACGCACGAATTTCTACAGAGTTCGCAGTTGACTTAACAGATTCGGCATGTGTTTATTGCGGCAACTGCATTCAAGTCTGCCCAACTGGTGCGTTGATGTTTACGAGCGAATACGAAATGCGCCAAGACGGCACATGGAACGAGCCCGAGCAAACCCAGACAGACACGATTTGCCCATACTGCGGCGTTGGTTGCGCACTGACATTGCACGTGCAAGACAACACAATCGTCAAAGTAACCTCACCGAGCGATCACTCGGTTACTCATGGCAATCTATGCATAAAGGGTCGATTTGGCTTTCAACACGTACAGAACCGCAGTTCTGAATAGCAATTTCGCTTAGCAGAATAATTTATTAAATCTGATTAACTAGAGCAATGGATAAGCGGCTGCCGATTATTGATATCGCGCCACTAACTACTGAAAACTCAGCAGAATTGGCGTTCAACCAAGCAGCCAATTCTCTTTACAAAGCGCTAAGCGAAGTGGGCTTCGCAATAATTGTTGGGCACCAAGTTGCTAGCGAGACGACTTTGGCAATGCGCAAAGCAGTTTCAACTCTCTTCGAAACACCCCGAGAAGTTCTGGCTCGTGACATGGTTATCAAAGGCAATTATCGGGGCTTCGTGCCGTTGGGGTTTTTTACTCCAAACTCTGGCAAAGGCAAAGCCGATCAATATGAGGCATGGAAACTTCACAACGAAACTGATTCAGATGATCCAATCTGCAGAGCCTGCAATCTTTATGGACCAAATAAATGGCCAGATATTGCCCAAGACATAAAGACCCCAGTCATGAATTACTGGAGTGAACTGACTCGTGTCAGCAAGTGTCTAATCATCGCGCTTTGCAAATCGATGAATATCGATGAAAAATATATTCTTTCTTGCATGGTAAATCCACTAACAAACATGACACTGCTTAACTATCCGCCGACTCCTCCAGACGGTGATACTTGGGGGCAACACCCACATAAAGATTTCAATCTGCTGACCCTTCTTGCTCACGACCCAGTTGGCGGATTAGAAGTGCGTACACTCGACGAAGAATGGATCCAAGCCGAATGCCCGCAAGATGGCATGATTTTAAATGTTGGCGACATGCTTGAACTATGGAGTGGCGGTCGTTTAATTTCTACACCGCACCGAGTGATTAATCGTTCAGGAAATTCTCGTCAATCGTTTCCATATTTTTCTAAGCCGCGCTGGGATGTAATCGTTGAACCACTACTTGAGCCAATTAATGGATTCGAGCGCGAGCCTCTGCATGTCGGCACGAGCGCAGCAAACATCTGGTACTCAAATTGGCCAGACTCGGTGTCGCCTGACTTGAGCCAACACACGAATTACAACTGACCATGAACAAACCAACCCGCGCGAGAAGTTTTGAGCCCGATAGTCGTAACACGATTACTTTGCCGACTGGCCAAATAACGCATCGCGATCACGCCGAACACTCGCAACGACTTGTACGAAACTTTTATCAAGTTAACCCAGATGTGTGGTGCTTGGTCGGCAATGGATTATCAAACCAAACATTTATTAATGCACCAGATGGAATTATCGCAATCGACACTGGCGAATCAAATGAAGAGATGCGCACTGCGATTGCAGAGTTACGCACCAAAACTTCGCGCCCAATTGTTGCAGTTCTTTACACGCACTTTCATTATGTTTCAGGCACACAAGCAGTTCTAGATGAAGACCCATCTCGTGATGTCAAAATATGGGGACACGAAAAGATCGCCTACAACCGAATCAGAGCCACATCAGAGATTGCACCCGCCTACGGTCGCGGATTAGTCGAGCAGTTCGCGATCACCCTGCCACAAGATGGCCCAGACGGCATTGTAAATGTTGGCTTAGGTCGTTTCTACCGCAACCCAGAACACACAACCCAGACAAACGGTTTCATTGAACCTAAAAATACTTTCAACTCGCAGTGCACAATCAAAGTCGCCGGGCTGAGCATTGACGTAACTCCTGCACCATCTGACGCAGATGATTCTGTTACTTACTGGTTTAAATCACTTGGTTGTGCTGTCAACAACTTAGTTTGGCCAGTGCTATTTAATATTTTCGCGATTCGCGGCGAAGAATACCGAGACCCCAGAATCATGCTCACTGGTATTGATCATCTGCTTTCACTTAACGCTGAACATTTAATCGGCGCACATGGCATGCCGATTAGTGGTGCTGACGAAATTATGAACCGCGTCACAAAATATCGAGATTCAATACAGTTTTTGTGGGATCAAACAGTGCGTCTTACAAACCGTGGCTATACAAGCATCGAACTTGGTCATGCAATTCGATTGCCAGATTTTTATGATGAAGATAATTTGACATCCGAGTTTTATGGGGTCGCCGAACACCATGTTCGCCAAATTCGCAGCGGGCTACTCGGCTGGTTTGACGGCGACGAGGCAAACTTGTTTCCGCTACCTCGAAAAGAACATGCCGACCGAATGATTCTTGGTTTTGGTGGTCGCGAGAAAGTTCGCAAAATTGCCGGCGATGCAATCACGCAGAACGATTTGCGATGGGCCTGCGAACTTGGATCTTGGCTTAGTTACAGCACTGACACTGAAACTTCGGATCAGGTGCTTTTAGCAACAGTGCTTCGTCTAATCGCACAACGCACAACTGCAGCCAATATTCGAAATTGGTGTTTTGCCCGAGCGCGTCACCTTGACGGCAGTTATGACGCAACAAGATTTAAGACTCATCGACTAACTCGTAAACAAATTATTTCTGCACCAGCAGAGCGTTCTGTTCATATCTTGCGGGTGATGCTTGATCCTGATCGGGCTATAGCTATTGATGCAGATATTTGTTTCAATTTTGTAGGCCACGAAAAAACTGGTCTACATATTCGAAACTGCATTGCTAAACAAACTGACGGGCGAGATGCAAAAATACAACTCACTTGCACGCTTGAAACTTGGGCAGATATTTTGACTGGTGTGACGACTTTGTCTGAGGCTATTAATTCGGGTGCGTTGAAAATTGATGGCAATCTCGCAACTGTAAAAAGTGCACTCGCTGCGTTTGACATTGATGGTCTGCGCTCGTGAGCCAACAGAGTCTCCCCCGTGCAACACCCAAGTTTTCAGGAGAGATCAAGAAGGTAATAACAGATTCAACGCCAGAGAAACTCTTAGCGCCCAAGGCTCCGGCTGACGCCCCAAATATTTTATTGATCATGCTCGACGATGTCGGCTTCGGGTCTTTTGGCAATTTTGGTGGGCCAGTAACGACACCAGGTCTTGACAAAATCGCCAAGCAAGGTTTGCGTTATAACCAATTTCATACCACTGCACTTTGCTCTCCGACTCGCGCCGCACTATTAACCGGTCGCAATCACCACACAGTGCACATGGGCGGCATAACCGAAATTGCCAACTCGTTTCCGGGATACGACAGTGCAATCCCCCCTGAATCGGCAACGGTTGCCCAAGTTCTTCGGATGTCTGGTTATAGCACTGCATGTTTTGGCAAATGGCACTTGGCCCCATCGTGGGAGCAGAGCCCGGCAGGCCCGTTTGATCGCTGGCCAACGGGTTTAGGTTTTGATCGCTTCTACGGAATCATGGGCGCCGAATCTTCGCAATATGAGCCACCCGTATACGACCAGACGACGCCGATCTCTCCTCACATCGGCAAACCCGATTATCACCTCACGCAAGACCTGGCAGATCAAACAATTACTTGGATGCAACGACAAAAAGCTTCGTCGCCCAACAAACCTTTCTTCTGTTATTTTTCGACGCCTGCAGTGCACGCCCCACATCATGTGCCACCCGAATGGATCGAAAAGTACAAAGGCAAATTTGATAGCGGATGGGACAGTCTGCGAGATGAGATTTATCAACGACAACTAAAACTCGGTGTTATTCCTGCAGATACAGCCTTGACAAAACGCCCAGAGCAAATACCGGCATGGGATGACTACCCCGAGCGCTATCGACCAGTTGCTAGTCGGTTGATGGAGACTTTCGCAGGTTTTCTTGCGCACACTGACGCCCAAATCGCGCGGGTGATTGATGCACTTGATGATCTTGAGATTGCCGACAACACTCTGGTCATCTATATCACTGGTGACAACGGAGCATCAGCCGAGGGCACAATTCACGGAGCATGGAGTGCGCCCTCGTTTCAAAACGGTGTTCCTGAAGATCCAGAATGGTTGCTCGAACATATCGATGACTTCGGTACAGCCAAGTGTGAAAATCACTTCAACGTTGGTTGGGCATGGGCGCTCGATTCGCCGTTTCAATGGATGAAACAAGTTGCATCACATTTTGGCGGCACTCGTAATGCAATCGCAATTTCGTGGCCGAAAAATATAAAAGATGTCGGCGCTTTGCGTTCGCAGTTTCATCATGTGATTGATATCGCACCAACAATTTATGAAGTCGCTGGCATCACCCCACCGACACACGTCAACGGCATTGAACAAATGCCGATTCACGGCACATCAATGCAGTATTCGTTTGATAATGCAACCCAGCCAAGCACGCACACCAGTCAATATTTCGAGATTCTCGGCAATCGCGCTTTGTATCACGAAGGTTGGATTGCATCGTGCTTTCACGGTCGCCTGCCATGGATTCGACTGCAAGGTTTTGAGTTTGACGGCCCACAAGAACGCTGGGAGTTGTACAACGTCGCAAAAGACTTTTCGCAAGCAATTGATCTTGCAGAATCGCATCCAGAAAAACTTGTTGAACTTCGTGCGCTATTTGATGTGCATGCCAAGCAATATGGCGTCTATCCATTGCGTGATCCAGGGTCACCGCGACATGGTGATTTCGCAGTGCCACATTCGCTGGATGGAATTTCGAAAATGAAATACAACAAAGCACACTTTCGAATGCCCGAAAGTTCAGTGATCAATATCAAGAACTGTTCATTTCGAATAACTGCAGATATCGAAATTCAAGGACTACATCCTCATGGAGTGATCGTTTGCCAAGGCGGAAACATGGCCGGCTGGTCGTTATATCTAAATACAGAATCTCAACCCGTGTTTCACTACAACTGGTTTGGCCACGAACACACTTCAATCGCCAGCAACACGAAACTCACAACCGGCAAGCACATAGTTGAAGTTAGTTTTGCTTACGATGGCGGGTTTGGTGCAGGCGGAAACGCAGTGCTTTTAGTCGATGATCTAGAAGTCAACTCAGGACGAATCGAAAAAACAGTGCCACTTGTTTATTCAATGAGTGGTGAAACTTTTGATGTTGGCGTTGATACTGGGTCAGCCGTTGGTCCATACCCACATGGCTTCAATTTCACAGACCAAATTATTGCCGTGACTATTGAACGACTCGACGAACCGCCACCACAGATTCGCCAGAAAATGCGTGAAGGTGAATTTCGCGCCAGCCTCAGCACGCAATAGTTTTTAAGAACTAGACGACCCGAGTCGTTTGCGAACGGCATCACGAACCTGGGCATCAAAACTTTGTACGTGAGTTTCAGAAAGTTTGTAGGCAAGATCAGAATTGCCAGATTCAAGTGCATGCAAAATTTCTACGTGTTCGTCGAGCGCATGTCCCATGTCAGCAACATCAGATAAATAAATATGCCAAAGTCGATCGCTCTGCGCATATAAAACATCGAGCGTGTCTGTCAAGAATCGGTTTCCGGCAGCCTGCCAAACTATTTCGTGACACTCGGCGTCAAAATGAATTTGGTCTTGCGCTGTAATTTTAGGTTTCTTTGCTGCCGTCAAGACATCGTGCATTCGCTGCCAATGCTCTGGGCGTCCTCGTTGACATGCCAAGCGCGCCGCGTAGGGTTCTAAGATCGCACGAGTTTCATAGAGCATCGAAAGTTCGGCAACATCAATACTTGAGACGATCATTCCGCGCCGAGGAATCACAACCAAAAATTGATCTCGCGCTAAACGCTGCAACGCTTCACGAATCGGTGTACGTCCGATGCCGAGTTGGTGCTGCAATTCATCTTCGCGAATTACTGCACCAGGGGCTAGTTCTAAACGCACGATCATTCGGCGAATCAGCCTGTACGCCTGCTCGCTAAGCGATTCTGTAGCCATTTGATTACAGTCTACTCTGGTGATATCGTTCTGATATATAACCAAATGGGTTTTCTAAAATCACAAATAGCGGGGTCACGAAAATGAGCGAATTTCCAACTAGGGCGAAGTGCGTTGTAATCGGTGCAGGAATTGTCGGCAACTGTTTGGTTGGCCACCTTGCAAAACTCGGCTGGACCGACATGGTTCAGATCGATAAAGGCCCGTTGCCGAACCCTGGCGGTTCGACTGGTCACGCTTCAAATTTTATTTTTCCGACTGATCACAACAAAGAAATGGCATTGCTGACTCTTGCATCACAAAAGCAATACATCGAAATGGGGATGAACAACACTTGCGGCGGAATTGAAGTTGCACGCAAACCAGAACGTCTTGAAGAATTTAATCGTCGCATGACATCTGCAAAATCGTGGGGCATTGACTCCAAGTTGCTTACGCCTGCGCAGGTTAAAGAACTTGTGCCATTTATCAACGAAAAAATTATTCTTGGCGGTTTTTATACCCCGAGTGTTTCGTGTGTCGACTCTTTGCAAACAGGCACGCTGATGCGTGAAGGTGCTGTGAAATCTGGCAACTTAAATGTTTTTGCAAATACCGAAGTGCTCGATCTCGAAGTTGAGGACGGCGCGATCAAAGCAGTCATCACCAACAAGGGTCGAATCGAAGCCGAATACGTTGTCGTCGCATGTGGTGTGTGGAGTCCAAGAATTGCACAAATGGCCGGTGCAAATATTCCGTTGACGCCAGCAGTGCACCAAATGGCAGATGTTGGACCAATAGATATTTTGCAAAAGTCAAATGCCGAAGTTGCTTACCCAATCGTGCGCGACATGGATACTTTTTGCTATGAGCGTCAAACAGCAGGCTCAATGGAAGTCGGAAGTTATGCCCACCGCGCAATCTTCATGCACCCAAATGAGATTCCTTCAAATGAAGCATCAGCACTCTCGCCTACCGAGTTGCCACTTACGCAAGATGACTTTGATCCGCAAATGGAGCAAGCCATCGAATTAATGGAGATGCTCGGTGATGCCGAAATCAAATACGCAATCAATGGTTTGCTTTCTCTAACCCCAGACGCGATGCCAGTGCTTGGCGAAACAGTTGAAGTTAGAAACTTATGGTCAGCAGCAGCAGTATGGATAAAAGAAGGTCCAGGCATTGCGCAACTTGTTGCCGAATGGATGACATATGGATATCCACATTTGTGTGATCCGCATTCGTCTGATATTTCGCGTTTTTACGCCCATGAAAAAACAGAACACCATATTTATGCGCGATGTGACGAACACTTCAACAAGACTTATGGCATCGTTCACCCTCGTGAACAATGGGCATCGCAGCGCGATATGCGTCGTAGCCCGTTCTATCCACGCGAAGAAGCAGCCGGTGCAACATTTTTTGATGCGCGCGGTTGGGAGCGCCCACAGTGGTTTGCCTCAAACGAGAAACTAGTGAAGAAATTTGCGGCTGCTTGCGAGCCACGCGAACATGAGTGGGATGCTCGTTGGTGGTCTCCGATAACAAATGCTGAGCACTTGCAAATGCGTGAATCTGTCGGCATGGTCGACCTCACCGCGTTTAATGAATTCGACTTCACTGGTTCTGGTGCGATGAAATTCTTGCAATACATGTGCGTCAATAATGTTGATGTTGAAGTTGGTCGCTCGGTTTACACACCGTTGCTTACACCTGGTGGTGGTTTTAGAGGCGATCTAACAATTATGCGACTGGCTGTCGACCACTTCAGAGTTATCACTGGTGCCTTCGACGGCGGACGCGACAACTATTGGTTCAATCGTCATATGCCAACAGACGGATCAGTTGTGTTTACCGACATGAGTTCTGCGCTTTGCACGATTGGTGTTTGGGGCCCGAATGCAGAAAAAACAATGTCAAAGATAGTCACTGGTGATCACAAGCCGTTTGATGTTTCGCAAAAGAATTTTCCTTATGGTGCAGTGCGCAATGTGCTCATCGGTGGCGTTCCGTGCACGATGTTTCGAATCTCTTATGTCGGCGAAAATGGCTGGGAGATTTACACAAAAATGGAGCATGGTCTGCGTATTTGGGATTCAATTGCTGCGGCTGGTAAAGAATTCGAAGTCATTCCAGTCGGCATGGGTGTTTATGCAGTGACGGGTCGAATCGAAAAGGGTTACCGCTTGATGGGTGCAGAACTTGAAAGCGAATACAACCCCGTTGAGGCAGGTTTGGCTCGCGCAAAAGTTAAGTCAGCCGACTTCATTGGCAAAGCTGAATACCTTAAAGCACGCGAAGAAAAGCCATGTGCAGTTATGTGCACACTTGAAATGATCGACAATACGAGCAAGTCAGGGATCAAACGCTTCCCAACAGGTGGCAACGAACCGATCTTGACAAAAACTGGCGAACGAATCGTCGACACAAAAGGTCGTGTCTCGCGCGTAACAACAGCAGGTGCGGCACCATCGCTTGGCAAATATTTACTACTCGCCTATCTCACCCCAGAACATGCCGTTGAAGGCAATGAGTTGCGTGTGATGTACATGAACGAGTTATACCCAGTGCGTGTTGCCCGAGTTGGTAGTCAACCAGTGTTTGACCCAACCGATTCGCGCATGAAGAGCTAACCAGCAAGACTCGTAACTGCCGATGAAAATTCTCGTCTGTGTAAAGCGCGTGCCAGCACCTGGTGCGCGTATAAATATCACCGCAGATGGGCAACAAGTAGATACTGCATTTTTGGGTTTCACTGTTAGCCCGCACGAAGAGTGCGCCGTCGAACAGGCAGTGCAACTTGTTGAAAAGCACGGTGGAGAAGTAACCGTGCTGACACTTGGCCCCGCAGAAGCCCAAGAACAGTTGCGAACCGCAGTCAGCACTGGCGCAGTCAAAGCAGTGTTGGTGCCGATTGATGTTGACGACTGGGATCCACAACGCACCGCACAGGCAATCGCCACGGTAATTTCGGGTCTAGAACTAGCAAACGGAAAATACGACTTAATTCTATTCGGCAACGAATCTGCCGATTCTTGCGGCTATCAAGTTGGCATTCGCACAGCATTAAAACTCGACCGACCAATTGTTAATGGTGCTAAAGGTTTAGAAGTAGAGAATGGTGTCGCAACGGTGCGACGCGAAAGTGACGCAGGTGTAGAGATTTATAAATTAAAAACTCCCGCTTGTGTTGGCGTAAAAGAAGGAATCAACTTGCCGCGATACCCGACAATGAAGGGTCGCCTTGCATCCAAAAAAGTTGAGATTACGCAAAGCACACCTTTGGGTGATGTCGGTGGATTGAAACTAATTACATTGCGTCGCCCGCCTGAGCGTGCGAGCAACACTAAAATACTTGGCACAGGCCCAGAGGCTGCATCTGCGGTTGTAGATCTGCTTGAAGAACTTGGTGTTTTCAAATGACGGTTCTCGCTGTTATTGAACATGATCGTGGCACGATCTCAACTGCGTCGCTTGGCGTCCTGACTGCAGCACGAAACCTTGCAAAACAAATGAACACAAAGTTTGAGGCACTGACGATTGGCGCTAATGCTGATGCACTCAGTGAAGTTATTTCAAAGTACGGCGCGACGACAATTCATCAGGCACACAACTCGGCACTCACAGATTTTGGACCAGAAGCATGGGGTGAGTCAATCGCTCAAGTCGTCAATAAAACTTCTCCGCAAGTTGTTATCTGCTCTGGAACCGAGCGAGGTCATGAAATTATTGCCCAAGCAGCGGCACGACTTGATCTTCCTGCGGCAATGAATTGCCTTGAATTCGATAAAGAATTCACCGGCGCGCAACCATTAAAAGTTGTGCGTGCACGTTGGGGCGGATCGCTGATGGAAGAATCAGAACTTGACGCACCGATCAAACTAGTAACGCTTGCAAACCACATTGTTGAGGGCACCCAAGATCCGACGAATTCTCAAATTGCAGTGATTGAAGTCGAACTAGATGATTCAGTTAAACAAACATTCGTACAAGACCGAGTTGAGCGCGTCGCCGGAGTGACTCTTGCGACTTCACCAGTTGTGGTTAGCGGTGGTCGTGGTGTTGGTTCGGCCGAAGCATTTGCCCCACTAGAAGAACTCGCTGGTCTATTGAACGGTGTTGTGGGTTGCTCTCGTGCAGTAACCAATAACGGCTGGCGCAATCACACCGACCAAGTCGGTCAAACTGGCACCCGCATTGCTCCAGATATTTACATCGCTTGTGGCATCTCAGGAGCGATTCAGCACTGGGTCGGGGCAATGGCCTCAAAGAATATTTTGGCGATCAATATTGATGCACAAGCGAACATTGTCACAAAGGCTGGATACGCAGTAATCGGCGATCTGCATGTTGTGGTGCCAGCCATTTCGGCGGAAATTCGCAAACGCCAAAA
>JAEMRY010000004.1:30838-36635 GCA_016463105.1 Ilumatobacteraceae bacterium
GCCGTCACTTAAAACTAGAGTTTTACCCGTGACGACAGAGAATATTGAACCAAATCGACGCCGCGGACGGGCTCGCACAAGTGGTTCAGAAACTAAGTTGCCAGAACAAAGACCGTTCAAACAACCGCGAATGAAATACGCGCCAACGAAGGTTCTCAGCGACGACGAAATCGAATCAATTCACTTGGCAAGTCTGCGAATTCTTTCTGACTACGGCATGGATTTCTTGGACGCCGATGCTCGCAATTTGTTGCAAAAAGCTGGTGCGAAGATTACTGACAACCGCGTGCGCTTTGACCCTGAAATGGTTTTAGAAACAATCAAAACCTGTCCGAGTGAATTTAAATTGCACTCGCGAAACCCTGATCACACACTCAACATCGGCGGAGACTGGATGGCTTTTGGTTCAGTCGGCAGCACTCCAAACTTTATTGGCTTTGACGGTGTGCGTCACCCAGGAACACGAAAAGATTATCAAGACTTATTGAAACTGACTCAAGTTTTTAACGTAATTCACTTTCTCGGTGGCTATCCAGTTGAGCCGATCGATTTGCATGCATCAATTCGTCACATTGAAACTTCTTTTGATGCGCTAACAATGACCGACAAAGTTTTGCATTGCTACAGCCTTGGTCGCCAGCGCAACCAAGATGTTCTCGAGATGACACGAATTGCGCGCCAGGTATCTCACGAGACTCTAGAAAATGAGCCGTCAGTTTTTAGTGTGATCAACTCATCATCGCCACTTCGTCTCGACACGCCAATGTTGCAAGGGATCATGGAGTTCTCATCGCGCAATCAACTAATCGTGATGACGCCATTTACTTTGGCTGGTGCAATGGCACCAATTACTTTGGCTGGTGCGCTGTCGCAACAAAATGCCGAGGCATTGGCTGGTATGACGTTCACGCAATTAGTACGGCCTGGTGCACCGGTTGCCTACGGTGGGTTCACAAGCAATGTTGACATGCAATCTGGTGCTCCAGCATTTGGCACACCTGAATATATGCGCACAGCAATGGCAGGTGGACAACTCGCCCGCCGATACAAAGTTCCCTACCGCTCAAGCAATGTTTGTGCCGCCAATGCTCTTGATGCGCAGGCTGCTTACGAGAGTGTGTTCTCATTGTGGGGAGCAATCCAAGGTGGTGTGAACTTTTTGATGCACGGCGCTGGATGGATGGAAGGTGGATTGCATTCTTCACTCGAAAAGTTTGTGCTTGATGCTGATCTGCTTGGCATGGTCTCTGCATATCTAGATCCAATAGTTGTCGACGAAGCAACCCTGGCCTACGAAGCAATCGGTGAAGTCGGCCCTGGTGGTCACTATTTCGGAGTACAACACACACAAGACCGTTTTCGAGATGCTTTCCATAAACCAATGATCTCTGATTGGCGAAATTATGAAAGTTGGCAAGAAGGCGGAAGCCCGACTGCTGTCACCAAGACAACTGAACTCGCGCATAAATGGCTCGACTCATACGAGACTCCAACTATTGATGCAGCAGCGCTTGAAGAACTTCAAGAATTTAGGGCGAGACGTCTGGCCGAAGGTGGCGTTGCTACCGATTATTAATAATTACGAAAGGTATTTGAAATGAAATCATCAGCAAGAGTTGTAGTAATCGGCGGTGGCGTTGTTGGCGCTTCGGTGCTTTATCACCTGACTAAAGCCGGCTGGACAGATGTCGTGCTCGTCGAACGCAAAGAATTAACTGCTGGTTCAACTTGGCACGCCGCTGGTGGCATGCACACTCTTAACGGTGATCCGAATGTTGCTCGGTTGCAGCAGTACACCGTAAATCTTTATAAAGAAATCGAAAAAGAGTCTGGACAAAACTGCAGCATCCATTTGCCTGGTGGCATTCAGTTGGCTGACACTCCTGAGCGCCTTGACTGGCTAAAAATGGCTCAGGCTCGTGGTCGCTATTTGGGCATGAAGATGGAAATAATCTCAATCAAAGAAGCAAAAGTTTTAAACCCATTGCTTGAAGAAAAATATTTCGTCGGCGCGCTATTTGACGAAGACGAAGGCAGCGTCGACCCATACGGCGTGACACATGCCTATGCGATCTGTGCAAAAAATCGAGGCGCTGAGGTTTATACAAATACTTGGGTGACGGCGCTCAATCACCGCCCAGACGGCACATGGGATGTAATTACCGACAAAGATCACACGATTCACGCCGAACATGTTGTTAACGCAGGCGGTTTATGGGCTCGCGAAGTTGGCAGAATGTGCGGTCTTGAACTGCCTGTCTTGGCAATGGAGCATCACTACTTGATGACCGAACCAATGGAAGAAGTAATCGAGTTCAATCGCGTCAATGGCAAAGAATTGCCACACATGATCGACTTCGCTGGCGAAATTTATGCCCGACAAGAAGGTCAAAGCATTTTGCTCGGCACATACGAACAAAACAATCGTCCATGGTCGCCAAAAGAAACACCATGGGATTTCGTATTTCAATTGTTGCCACACGATCTCGAGCGCATTGCCCCAGAACTTGAGCGAGGCTTTGCACACTTTCCTGCTGTGGGTCGCGCGGGCATCAAAAAATTCGTCAACGGGCCATTCACGTTCTCACCAGACGGCAATCCGTTGGTCGGCCCGATCAAGGGAATGCCAGGCATGTGGTCAGCATGTGCAGTTATGGCGGGCCTGTCGCAAGGTGGCGGCGTGGGGCTATCGCTTGCCAATTGGATGGTGCACGGCGACCCGGGCGCTGACATTTGGGGAATGGATGTCGCGCGTTATGGCGACTTTGCAACACTCGAGTTTACAAATGCAAAGGTTCGCGAAAACTATTCACGTCGCTTTCGCATTACCTTCCCTAACGAAGAACTAACCGCTGCACGACCACTGCACACGACACCGATTTACGATCGCTTGCTTTCGCATAATGCAGTGATGGGTGCAGGTTTTGGCCTTGAACACCCTTTGTGGTTTCAAGATAAGGGCAAAGATCCAATTGAAGATGTTACTTTCTATCGATCTAATGCATTTAACAATGTTGGCGAAGAATCGCGCGCCGTGCGCGAGCGTGTCGGATTCTCAGAAGCCTCAAACTTTGCAAAATACAAAGTCAGTGGCGCTGGTTCATCAGCATGGTTGCAAAGTTTATTTACTAATTCTTTGCCGAAAATTGGTCGCACAGCATTAACTGCGATGCTCAACCCTGAAGGCAAAATCGTTGGCGAGTTTTCTGTATCTCGCATTGGCGATGAAGAATTCTTTTTATTCGGATCTCAAGCCGCCGAAGTTCATCATCCGCGCTGGTTCTTGGCACATCTGCCCGCAAACAGCCAGATTCGTTTTGAGACACTCGCACTTTCGATGGTTGGTCTAACAGTTGCCGGCCCGCGCTCGCGAGATGTGTTGCAAAAACTCACTAGCACTTCGCTAGCAACAAAAGATTTTTCGTTTATGAGTTTTCGCCGTGCCAACATCGGCAATGCGCCAGTTTGGCTATCACGAATGACGTATACGGGCGACTTGGGCTACGAAATTTGGATTGCCCCTGAGTATCAACGCTATTTGTTCGACCTAATTTGGGATGCTGGCAAAGAGTTTGATATGCGACTATTCGGGTTCAGAGCATTAATCACGATGCGACTAGAAAAAAACTTTGGCACTTGGTTCAGAGAATATCGACCGATCTATACACCGCTTGAAGCAGGCATGGAGCGTGCTATGAAATTCGACCATGAGTTCACTGGTCGATCTGCAGTTGAAGCCGAAATGAAAACTGGCCCAGCGCGCAAACTTGTGATGTTCAAAGTTGATGTAGACAAAACTCGACCAGCCGATGTGATTGGCGATGAGCCAGTGTTTCATGACGGCAAAGTCGTCGGATGGATCACCAGCGGTGGCTATGCGCACTACTCAGGCGTGTCACTCGCAATGGGTTACATTCCGGCCGAACTCGCCAAGGCTGGTACAACGGGCTTCGAAATCGAAATCATCGGCAAAATGCGACCAGCAACTTTGCAACTTGAACCAGTGCTTGACCCATCAGGGTCACGCATGCGCGCGTAACTCTTAGTTAAAAAACTAACTCTGCAGTTGCTTAAGTTTTGCTACTGGTATATGGCAACGCATAAAGTGACCTGGCTCAACTTCGCTAAGGTCTGGCTCTTCAGACTCACACAAACTCTCGTATCCAGAACCGACTTTGCGTGGACAACGTGGGTTCAACACACAGCCACTTGGCGGATTACTCGGACTCGGCACAACACCAGTCAATGGAATGCGCTTGCGAATTGTGCCATCTACATTTGGCACTGACGAAAGTAGAGCCTCTGTATATGGATGAAACGGCCCGTTGAACACGCGCTGCGATGTGCCGAATTCAACCACACGGCCCAAGTAAAGCACGGCGATGCGATCAGAAATATAACGCACAACGCCAAGGTCATGCGAAATAAAAATAAAACTTGTTTGGTCTTGTTTCTGCAAGTCGACTAGAAGATTCAAAATCGCCGCTTGAACCGAAACATCAAGTGCCGAAGTTGGTTCATCACAAAGAACGATTTGTGGCGCTCCCGCAAATGCTCGGGCAATTGCCACGCGTTGCTTAAGACCGCCCGAAAGTTGTACGGGCCGCGCACTGTGAAGTGTCGCCTCTACCCGCATTCCCAGCAATAATTCGTGTGCTCGGTCAAGTGCATCACTTACGTTAAAACCACGCAAACGCTCAACTGCTCGACTCACAATTCGAGTCACGCTATGACGACGATTTAATGCCTGATCTGGGTTCTGAAAGACGATCTGCATCGCACCAACATCTTGCACATCGCGACGATTTAAAGTTTTTGCCAAGCCTTTGCCATCAAGCGTGATGATGCCACCATCTTCAGGCGCAACCAAACCTAAAACAAGTTTGGCAATTGTTGTCTTTCCTGAACCTGACTCACCAACCAAACCAAGAGTCTCACCAACACCCAAAGTCAGCGAGACATCATTGATCACTCGAACTCGATGTCCGTCTTGTGTAAAGACTTTTGACAAGTGGCTGACATTCAGCAAACTCTCACCGACAATCGCCGAATGACGCTTTGAAGTTGATTTAATTTCAATCTTCTCAATTGAGCGCGGCATCGCACTCGCCTTGTCACTGTGAAAGCATCTGGCTACATGCGAGTCTGAAACATTAACCATCTGTGGTTGAACGGTGCGACACTTGTCTTCAACGAGCGCACAACGTGCCGAAAACACACAACCATCAAAGTGTGTGCCTAGTGCAGGTGGCGTGCCAGGGATCGTGTCTAGACGATCGGCGCTCTTATGCAAGCCTCCACGGGGTATGCAGCGCAACAAACCAACCGTGTATGGGTGACTCGGATTATTAAACAGATCAGCAGTTGCCCCTTGCTCGACAAGTGCACCTGCGTAAAGAACCCCAACGCGATCGCACATGTTTCGAATCACGCCCAAGTTATGACTGATGAACAAAACCGCTGTGCCTGTATCGCGACGCAACTCACGTACCAAATCGAGAACTTCAGCCTCGACCGTCGCGTCAAGACCAGTCGTAGGTTCATCCATTACTAGTAACCGTGGATTAGATGCCAACGCCATTGCGATAACTACGCGCTGAGCCATGCCGCCTGACAATTGGTGTGCATAACGTCGCATAACTTGTGCCGGGTCTGAAATTTGAACTTTCGTCAACGCGGCTTGCGCCATTGCCATCGCATCAGATTTTGACGCACCGCTTAATATAAATACTTCGGCAATTTGCTTGCCAATTCGAATCGTCGGGTTTAGAGCGGTGGCTGGGTTCTGATAAACCAT
>JAEMRY010000121.1 GCA_016463105.1 Ilumatobacteraceae bacterium
GAAGGTATCGAGCACACCGATCATTGGTTGGTTGGAGTGCAATGGCACCCAGAAGACACTGCTGAAACTGACGCCGCGCAACAAAATTTATATAACGCATTCGTTGACCACGCGCGAAAATCTTTAGATCGGCATTAAGGCGCAGGCTTTTCGACAGGGCTGTCTAGTGGAGTAGTTGTTATCCAACGAATTGCTTTAGTCATTAGCGACCCGAGCGGACGCAGTGCAATACGTTCGGTGATCGGCAGCAAAGGTAGACGCAACGGGATTCTTGTCCACATTGGCAGAGTGGCGATGGTTGCTGCAACCAACGCCGAATAACCGACTCGTGCAGCGGCAGGTAGTGGCGGCTTAAAAATTAAATATTTTGTTGCATCTCGTGATTCACGTGTGCTCTTTAACTCAGGTCGGTAATCACGAAGCATCTGGCGAAGTTCTGCTTCTGTTTCGGGTGGATCAATCACACCAAGTGCACGAGCAACAAATGCAGTGTCAAATACATAACCATCGCGACCTGCTTGATCAAGGGGTGCTTTGCTGAACTTTTGATATGCACACAAGAAAGAATCAATTTCGGCAATGTGGACCCACTTCAACAAGTGCGGATCAGTCGCCGAATATGGTCGACCATCACTTGCGACACCGTTAACTTTTAGATGCACGGCTTTGACTCGCTCGACAATTCGTTGCGCTTCGGCTGCAGGGCCAAAACTTGTCGCAGCTAAAAAATCTGCAGTTCGTTGCAATCGTCCCCACGGGTCTTGGCGATAATCAGAATAATTTGCGACGCCAGCCATTGCTAACGGATGCAGCGATTGCAAAAGTAGGGCACGTAACCCACCGATGAACATTGAGGCGTCACCGTGAACAAGTCGTATCGGACGATCTTCGGCAAACCATCGTTCACCAGGTGCGTCCATTATTTCTTGAGTGCGCTGACTTGCATTCGGGCCAACCACACGCGCGCGCAAGCCATCAGCAATTTGTTCTCGAACTGCAGCAACTACAGAACTAATGTCAAAACGTTTCATAATCGGCAACCTCTATCGTCGCATCTGCAGTGGGCGTTTGTCCATATAAACGACAACTACGATAGATGACATGAGTCATGTCGAGTCAGAGATTCCGACACCGCCGCAACGTATGCCCAAATGGGTGCCACGGGCAATTTTGCTGTTTTGGCTCGGGTTTTTAGCCACTCTTGTGACGCGTGAAATCTTTAAGCAACTTTCAAATTTCTTCATTCTGTTGTTGATTTCGCTGTTTCTTGCTTTGGCCATTGAGCCGGCGGTTAATCGTCTTGCCGCGCGCGGTTGGAGCCGTGGTTCAGCAACAGCACTGATGATTGTGGGCGTATTTGTTGCAGTGATTTCTTTTAGCGCCGCAATCGGCACATTGGTTGCGACCCAAGCACAGGATCTTCTGGATAATCGTGACCAATATGTAACTGAGACTGTTGACTTCATCAACGACACTTTCGGAACAACAATCAGCGCACAATCATGGATCGACACGATCGGTGACCCAGATGGTTCAGTGCAGAATTTTTTCAGCAGTCAACAAGATCGCGTTGTTGGGCTGTCGCTTGGTGCACTCAGTGGACTGTTGCAAGTTCTATCAATTACGTTGTTCGCTTTTTATTTGATTTCTGACGGCCCTCGTCTGCGCCGCGCAATTTGTGGACGGCTGAGTGCCGATAAACAAAAAGTAGTTCTTAATGTCTGGAACTTAGCAATTCAAAAAACAGGTGGATATATCTATTCGCGAGCATTGCTCGCACTTATCTCTGCATTTTTTCACTGGATTGCTTTTCAAGCCATTGGCACACCGGCACCTGTCGCTCTTGCGGTCTGGGTTGGATTGATCTCACAGTTCTTGCCAGTTGTCGGAACCTATCTCGCAGGCATTCTGCCAGTTTTGTTGGCGTTTCTAGATTCGCCAGTCAAAGCGCTGATCGTGATTGTGTTCATCGCCGTCTATCAACAACTTGAAAACTTCTTGCTCGCACCACGCATAACAGCAAAGACCCTTGAGCTCCACGCCGCAGTTGCTTTTGGTGCAGCAATTGCTGGTGGTGCTGTGCTCGGCCCAATTGGTGCCGTGTTGGCTTTGCCATTTGCGGCGATGGTGCAAGGAATTGTTGGCAACTGGGGACATCGCTTCGAAATCATTGATGATCCGTTGGTTGGAAGCAAATCTCCAAAGAGTTCAAGTTCGAGAAAACTGTTCAAAAAACAAAAGTGAAATATTCAACTCGGTTCGTAGTGGCAACAGTCGTTGTTGCGGGTTGTCTTTTAGTTAGCGCCGGGCCGACAAATGCTTCGACCGACTCGTCAACAACAAGTTCAACAGTGCCTAGTTCTGACAGCTCAAGCGCGTCAACGAGCACAACAACCACAACGGTTGTTCCAGCACCGACTGCGGCCAAAATTTCTGCACTTTATCCAGCCCGTGCGTTGAGATTTCCGCCGTACACGCGTTTAAATCCGCCAGAGGTGCCAAAGAATTCTGGTTTCGGTCGAAGAGTCATTTACAAAAATAATTTACAATGGGTGTGGATCATCGATGCAAAAAATGAAGTGGTGAGGGCGATGCCAGTTTCTGGTCTTAGGGGTGTGCCAACTGTTGGAACTTACAAAGTGAATAGTCAGTCATTGCGAAGTTACAGTCTTGACCTTAAAGACGTGTGGTTTAATAACATGACACGATTTGCTTTCGGGCCCAACGGTGGCAATATCGGATTTCATGAGATCCCGACGAAATATAGCAAGCCTTTGCAGACCGTAGAGCAGCTTGGTTCATTTCAGGGCAGTGGTTGTATTCGAATGGCGAT
>JAEMRY010000122.1 GCA_016463105.1 Ilumatobacteraceae bacterium
CTTGCCTTCCAGCACGATTGCGTCTTCCTTATTTTTGGGCAAAGTTTCTCCGAACAATTTCTTGGTTTGTTACTTTCATCGCCCGACAATCAGATGATCGTTTAGGGCGACTTGTCACGCTATCGCCCTCAGTTGGTGCTCTCAAACCCCTGAGATCTAACGATTTAAAAGGAATTTCAAATAACTGAACCCTGCGCTTATTGCCCTGAATCAACCACAGACCTGAGCCGATTAAAGACTTGGTCGGGCGACCCTACCCCATCTACTACATGTAGCGACCCACGCCCGTGATAGAAGCTAATTAGCGGCGCGGTTTGAGCTTCATAGACATCAAGACGATGATTTATCGCCTGCTGAGTGTCATCAGTGCGCTGGACAACGGTTCCACCACACTTTTCACAAGTCCATGGTTTTGGCTCGTTCTCTGGCGCGGTGTAGTTAGTCGAACATGATTCACAGACCCGACGACCAGATAATCGACCTAAAACAATTTCACGTGCGACATCAAGGTCAATCACAAAGCCGACTGGTCGTGCCTCAGTCAAAGAGTCAAACGCTGCTGCTTGACCAATCGTGCGCGGAAATCCATCAAGTACATATCCGGCCATTCGCGCATCTTCTTGCCCGATGCGACCTTGCACAAGCGAAACCATCAAGTCGTCGTCAACTAATTCGCCACGCTCTAAAACTGCTTTCGCCAAACGACCTACAACAGAATCTTGCTTGACTGCATTGCGCAACATTTCGCCAGTCGAAATATGTGGGACGCCAAAGTGTTGCGCGAGTCTTGCGCTTTGAGTTCCTTTGCCCGCACCTTGTCGGCCGAACATAATGATTCTGACTCCAACGCTCATGAGTTCTGTTTCCGATCCTGTACCAATAAAACGTTATTAGAAGTTACGTGTTTAATGAATTATTGCTTAAGGAAACCTTCATAGTTGCGCTGCATTAACTGACTATCGATTTGACGCATAAGTTCAAGAGCCACACCCACTGCGATCAACACGGTTGTTCCGGCAAACGGAAACGATTGAACATTGCCGACCCACAAAACGATGTAGGGCAAAATTGCAATCACTGCAACGAAAGTTGCACCAGGCAACGTAATTCGGTTAACTGTCTTGCCCAAAAACGCCTCGGTCTGTTGACCAGGACGAATGCCAGGAACGAACCCACCCTGTTTACGTAGTTGATCTGCCTGCCTAATCGGATCAAAAGCAATCGAGTTATAAAAGTATGCGAAGGCGATAATCAAAAGACCGAAAACTGAGACGTACATCAAATTCTGACTATTAATAAGGTATTGATCTACAAACCGAGCAATCGATCCGCGCCAACCTTCTGCACTACCAAGCATGTTCGACATCAGAACTGGCAACAACAACACAGAGCTAGCAAAAATAATCGGCACAACACCCGACTGGTTTACTTTTAGCGGAATATAAGTGTTCTGCCCGCCGTACATTTTTCGACCAACAACACGTTTTGCAAATTGCACAGGAATACGCCGCTGACCGAGTTCGACTCGCACAACTGCAATGATGATTGCAATCGTTAGCGCAACCAAGATTACAAACACCACATTTTTACGTGTCTGCAACAACGAGTAATAGCTGTAAGGCAATCCACTGACGACTGAAGCGAAAATCACCATTGACATTCCGTTACCGATGCCGCGTTGGCTAATTAATTCACCAAGCCACATCAATAATGCTGTACCCGCTACGAGTGACGGAATCACGAGCAAAGCGCGCGGCATAAACGGATCGAGCAACACAACATCTGGCGCACTATTACTTGAGCTAAAGAACGCTGAACCTCGACCCTGACCGAAAATAAAAGTTAATCCTGCGCCTTGCAACGTGGCAATACCGATTGCCACATAACGAGTCCATTGAGTAATTTTGCGCTGACCAGTTGCGCCTTCTTGCTGCCACTCTTCAAGTTTTGGAATTACAACAGTGAGAACTTGCATGATGATGCTTGAAGTGATGTACGGCATGATGCCCAAAGCAAAGATAGAAAAACTTCCGAATGCACCACCAGAAAATAAGTTAAGGAAGCCAAGTGCACCTTGTGATTTAGACGCTTCACGAAGTTGACTAACTGCCTGAGCATCTACACCAGGTACGCGCAATGCACTGCCGAGACGATAGATCGCCAGCATCGCCAAAGTGAACAGAATTTTGTTGCGAAGTTCTGCAACTTTGAAAATATTGCTAATTTTTGACAAAACGTTGCCTCGCTATTTGTTGTAAGAGCTGTGCCAACGAACTGTACTAGCGGTTCGTGAACTGACTGCCCTTGGCCGGTGGTCGAACGCCTCTGAATGTTGGAGGCAAGATAACTACTGATCCGCCAGCAGCAACAATTGCTTCTTGTGCCGACTTAGAAACGGCATGAGCCGAAACTTTCACCGCACGCGTAATTTTGCCGCGACCAAGAACTTTGATCATTTGTCCTTTGTGTGCAACGCCACCAGACACAAGTGACGCTGGATCAACTTCTGAAACACCAAGTGAATCAACTGCATCAAGATTGACTGCGTAATATTCAACGCGAAACGGGTTATTAAAACCCTTCAACTTTGGTACGCGTTGCTTGAGTGGCATCTGTCCACCTTCGAAACCGCGAGCAACTGTGTTACGTGCGTATTGACCTTTTGTACCGCGACCTGCTGTTTTGCCACCTTTACCACCAGTACCACGTCCGACGCGCTTTGGCTTCTTTCGTGCTCCGTGGCGTGGTCCAATTTCGTCAACGCGCATGATTATGCTCCTTTTCGATTTACTTCAATGAGGTG
>JAEMRY010000123.1 GCA_016463105.1 Ilumatobacteraceae bacterium
ATTGCCCGCGACGAGTTAATGATTAATCCGCGATTGTTTTCGTCGCGACCCGCACGAACGACAGCAGCGATATCTCCGCCTTGGGCACCAATGCCAGGCACGAGAATCGGCATGTTGCCGACTATTGCTCGCACGGCGGCAAGTTCGCCAGGGTAGGTCGCGCCAACTACGAGTGCGCATTCGCCAATCGCACTCCACTTCTCAACAGCCGTGCGAGCGACGCGTAGGTATAACGGTTCACTGTCAGTTGCCAGCGATTGAAACTCACTTGAACCAGTGTTTGAAGTACGACACAAAATGATTGTGCCCTTGCCCGGCGCAGAGAGAAACGGCTCAAGGCTGTCTGTGCCGAGATATGGGTTTACGGTTACTGCATCGGCGCCGTACCTGACGAAGGCTTCACGTGCATAAAGTTTGGCTGTGTCACCGATGTCGCCTCGCTTGGCATCAAGGATTAGAACAACATCCGGAAACTGCTTGCGAATATAAGCGCAGATATTTTCGAGTTGCTTTTCTGCGCCAACGGCTGCAAAGTAAGCAATCTGGGGTTTAAATGCGCAAACTAAATCGCCGGTCACATCAATAATTTGTTTACAAAAAGTTTCAATGTCGTGTGCTCCACCGCGCAGTGTTTCTGGAAACTTCGCAGGGTCTGGATCAAGACCAACACACAGCATTGAGTTGCTTTGCAACCAAGCATGGTTCAGTCGCGAATAAAAACCCACGTGTTTATTACTGCTCAATCGTTATTGCCCCTGTTGGGCAAATCTCTTCAGCGGCGATAACTGACTCGTGCAGTTCTGCTGGTGGGTTTTCGTTTAAAATATATAAGAAGCCGTCACTACGTAACTCAAAAACATCAGGGCACATTTGCGTGCAAGCACCAGTTGATGCACAGTTATCAAAATTCACGCTGACTTTCACTCAAGTGAGACTAGTTGAGAAACGCTTAAAGTATTTAACGCCCAGAGCTCTCTTGACGTTCGAACGCACTTAACACGGCACGCAACGACGCTGTGATTGTGCTCGGGTCGGTACCAACACCCCAACGTAAGTTGCCATTGGCATCCGCGCCTTCGATGTATGCAACCGCCACAGCCTCAGAGCCTTGACTCAGAGCGTGCTCAACATAATCTTTGACGTCAAACACAACTTTGAACTCTGTACGAAGTGCATGAACAAATGCATCGATTGGTCCATTGCCTTCGCCGGTCAAAGTTTTAGGTGTGCCGTTGACCAACAACTGTGCACTGATCTTGGTCGTGCCTTTTGAGTCACTGCGCATTTCGTGACTTTCAAGTTTGAATCTTGACTCTGCAGACAAATATTCGCGCTCAAACTCTGACCACATCACTTCTGGCGAAATTTCTGTACCAGAGTCTTCAGTGATGTGTTGAATTGCTTTTGAGAACTCAACTTGCAATCTGCGCGGCAATGCAAATCCATGTTCAGTTTGCATCACATATGCAACACCGCCCTTGCCAGATTGGCTATTTACGCGAATCACAGCCTCGTAGGTGCGACCAACATGTTTTGGATCAATCGGCAAGTACGGCACGGCCCATTTGTCGTAATCCTTTGGCAACGCGTCAAGGCCTTTTTTGATTGCGTCTTGATGACTGCCAGAAAACGCGGTGTAGACAAGGTCTCCGGCATATGGCTGACGCTCTGGCACGGGCAATCGATTGCAATATTCTGCGTCGCGACGCAACGCATCAATATCTGTGATGTCAAGTTGTGGATCGACACCGTTCGTAAATAAATTCATCGCCAAAGTAATGATGTCAACGTTTCCGGTGCGCTCACCGTTGCCGAATAAAGTTCCTTCAATACGGTCAGCACCAGCCATCACACCGAACTCGGCAGCCGCAACTGCACAACCACGATCGTTGTGTGGGTGCAGAGACAACACGAGTTTGTCGCGTCGTGGCACCGTGCGGCCAAACCACTCGATTACGTCACCGTAAACGTTGGGCGAGTAGCACTCGACAGTTGCTGGCAAGTTTAAAACAATCTTGCGCTCAACAGTCGGTTCGATGACTTGCATCACTGCTTCACAAATCTCAACTGCGAAATCAGGTTCTGCCAATGTGAAGCTTTCTGGAGAATACTCGTAGCGCAAGTGAGTGCCCTTTAGTTTGTTCTCAAGTTCACGACAGATTTTTGCCGCGCTCGTTGCGATCTCTATAACACCTGATTTGTCAAGACCGAATACAACGCGACGTTGCAGAGGGTTTACTGAATTGTAGAAGTGCACGATTGCTTTTGGTGCGCCAACCAAACAGTCATAGGTGCGCTCAAGCAGTTCGCGCCGACACTGCACCAAAACTTGAATCGTCACATCTTCTGGAATCAAATCTTGTTCAATCAATAAGCGCACGAAGTCATAATCAGGTTGACTCGCTGAAGGAAACCCAACTTCAATTTCTTTGAAGCCCATCTTCACGAGCGTCTTAAACATCCGCAATTTTCGCTCTGGGTCCATTGGGTCGATCAAAGCCTGATTGCCATCACGCAAGTCAACAGAACACCACAACGGTGCTTTTTCGATGATCCGGTTCGGCCAGGTGCGATCGGCGAGTACGAGTGGCACCGAGTGCGAATATTTTTCAAATTGCATCTTGCGAGGTTGGGCTGGCTTTGGTGGCATTTTGTGTCTCGTTTCGTTATTTTATTAAAAAGAAAACCCCCTGGGCCTTTTGGCTCAGAGGGTGCGGCTGCAGTGATATGCGACTGCGCCGTTACGTAAGTAGTAGTCCGTTTCCGTTAATCATTGTTCTTTCAGTCTGCCTGCAAATT
>JAEMRY010000048.1 GCA_016463105.1 Ilumatobacteraceae bacterium
GGTGCATCACCGATATCAGAAGCAGTTCTTGAAGGAGCGATTAAAGCATTCAAGTGTCCATTCATGCAGGTCTATGGTTTGACTGAGACGACCGGCGTTGTAACAGTTCTCGGACCGGAAGATCACGACTTGAGCTCTGCGAACAAAGGTCGCTTGCGTTCGTGCGGCAAGCCATTCACCGGAATTGAATTGCGCATCGTTGACTCGGATACAGCAAAAGATGTTCCAGTTGGTGAAGTTGGCGAAATTTGGATTCGTTCACGACAAGTAATGAAGGGCTATTGGAACATGCCCGAGGAGACCGCAAAGTCGATCGTCAAGGGTCGTTGGTTCAGATCTGGCGACGCTGGTTATTTTGATAACGATGGCTACGTTTATATTTTTGACCGCGTCAAAGACATGATCGTGTCGGGTGGCGAAAACGTTTATCCAGCCGAAGTCGAGAATGCTCTGATGGCCCATCCGGCAATTGCCGATGTTGCCGTGATTGGCGTGCCTGACGAGAAGTGGGGCGAAGTGCCGATGGCGCTTGTCGTGCGCAAACCCGAAACAACGGTAACTGAGCAAGAAATCATTTCATTTGCTCGCGAACGTCTTGCTGGTTTCAAAACGCCTAAATCTGTCGCCTGGATTGACGCCTTACCGCGCAACCCGAGCGGCAAGATTCTCAAAAAAGTGTTGCGTGAGCCATACTGGGTAGGTCACACTCGTCGAGTTAATTAACTCGCGGTTTTATTCGCGCGACTCAGAAAGAAGTTTTATGAAATTATCGATGATGATCAACTACATTTCTGATTTTCAAACATCAGCCAAGCGCGTCGCTGAACTTGAAAAAGTTGGGCTTGACATCGTCTGGATCGCTGAGGCCTATAGTTACGACTCAATTTCGCAAGTTGGATATCTCGCCGCGGTCACAAACCGTGTGCAGATCGGTACAGGAATCATCAACGTCTACTCGCGCACCGCTGCATTGACTGCGATGACGGCCGCTGGTTGTGACTACGTCAGCAATGGTCGATTCATTTTGGGACTCGGTGCCTCGGGGCCACAAGTCATCGAGGGTTTTCATGGCATGCCATATGAAAAACCAATGCAACGCACCAAGGAGTACATCGAGGTTTGTCGCGAAATTTGGAAACGCGAGAAGCCGCTCATTTATGAAGGCAAAACTGTGCAAGTTCCATTACCTGCAGGTCAAGGAACTGGCTTAGGTAAACCTCTCAAGTTGATTAATCATCCGGTGCGATCTGAGATTCCGGTTTGGTGGGCATCTCTTAAAGATAAGAGTGTTGAAGCAACTGCCGAAATGGCTGATGGCTGGATGCCTGTTTTCTTTTTACCTGAGAAGTTTCAAAATGTTTGGGGCAAGTCGCTAAAAGCTGGCATAGCTAAGCGTGACGCAGCGCTAAAGCCGCTGGATATTTCTGCTGGCGGAATGTTGCATATTGACGAGTCGCTAACACCAGAAAAACAAAATGAGATTTTAGATTTTGCTCGCCCTAGTTATGCACTGTATGTCGGTGGAATGGGTGCTCGTGGCAAGAACTTCTATAACGACATTTGTCGCGACTATGGCTACGAAAAAGAAGCAGTTGAGATTCAGGATCTCTATTTAGAAGGCAAGAAGAAAGAAGCAGCGGCATTGATTCCGACTGAATGGTTGCAGCTATCGAACCTTGTTGGTCCAAAAAGTTATATTAAAGAACGACTTGGTGCGTTCAAAGAAGCTGGAGTAACTGTGTTGCAAGTTAACCCAGTTGGTCCAGACCCAGTGCGCGAAATCGAAACTCTTAGAGGGATTATTGACGACGTCTGAGTTCTTCGCTTAGGTTCTGTCGAACTCCGCGAGTTGCAAACAAATAAAGCAGCGAAGCACAAACTGCGAGAATTGCAAAAACAGCAATCGTGCCACGCGCGCCGATGTATTCAGAAACGACACCAGCAAGCAAACTGCTCAACCCGAGCGACAGGGTTATCAACGCAAAGTCACCAGCCAAAACACGACCGCGCATTTCATCAGGGCAACGCATTTGTAACCCATATGTCGAGAGCGTCCACTGCGCACCGCCACCAAGATGGGCTACGCCGATGCAAACACAGGCCACAATAAAAAATGGTGAAGCAGCAGCGGCAAGATATCCGCCAGCAAAACCAAGACCGGAGATTCCGCAAACGAGTATCACTTTCGATAGATCATTTTTCACGAATCGTGCCGCTAATAGTGGCCCAAGAGCGCTACCCAAACCGCGCAGTCCGAGCATCATGCCACGACCAGCATCGCCGCTATTAAACGAGTCTGCAGCGAAAACTGCCAGTTGGCTGACAACTCCGGCACCGACGGCAAACGTCATCTTTGACGTCAGTAGCGACATAATTACTGGGTCTGATTTGGCAAGGTGTAATGCCTCGCGCATGTCTGAAATAGGGTGAATTTGTTTGCTGTGATTTGCGGCGCGCTGTTCTTGCATCGGTCGGGTAACGAGCGCAATTAATCCTGCGGCAATAATAAATGTTGCGATATCGGCGATGAATGCAGCCTGACGACCGAACACTTGCGAAAAGATTCCACCGATTCCTGCACCAACAGCCAGCATTACGCCCCAGCTGCTTCCAAAGAGTGCATTGGCTTGGCGAAGTTCATCTGGATTGCGCGCCAAATTTGGAATCGCAGCTTCTAGTGCAGGGCGCACGAAAGAAGCGAGTGCGGCGATCAGGCTTTGAGCAACGAAGGCAATCCACACCCGTGAGTCTCCAATAAATAAAAAGCCACAGGCGGCAATCGCCTGAAGTATTGAAACAATTATTAAGACTTGACGACGATCATGTCGATCAGCAACAGGGCCACCAATTGGTGAAGCCAAGAAAGATGGCAATGAAAATGCAACGAGTAATAGCGAGACAAGAAATTTTGAACCCGTTATATCTTGTACCAAACCGGCAAGTGCGACAAACGTAAACCAGTCGCCCATAAATGAAAGATTTTGGGCGACGAACAATAAACGCAATTCGCGATTGACTTTCAAAACGCTAAACATGTAAGTGTGTTATTTAATTCTGCCTAGTTTTTGCAGAATTTCTTCAGCCTGTGCAACGATGTCCCGCACAAGTTTGCCTGCAGGTATTAATTCGCTAACCGCACCAGCGCCTTGACCGGCAGGATAGAACTCGCGCGAAGTATCAACATCTGTGCCACTTGGATAGCCCAAGTGATTGACATTGGCTTGTGATGACGCAATGGCCTGTAACGGAAAAGTTTTAATATCTTCTGGGTGTTCTTCGTAATGGTTTGTCCATTCATTACGCACAACGCGACATGGCTTACCCGTATACGAACGACTAATCACAGTGTCGTCTTCGCGACTCGCAACGAGCGCTTCTTTGTATCCGTTCACGGCTCGCGCTTCTGGGGTGGCGATGAAACGTGTGCCGATCCAGACGGCGTCAGCGCCAAGTGCAAGACATGCTGCGAGTCCACGACCATCAAATAATCCGCCTGCTGCAACAACTGGCACTTGCGCTGAGACTGCATCGACAACTTGTGGCACGAGAGCCATCGTTGCAACAAGGCCGGTGTGTCCGCCTGCTTCGGTGCCTTGAGCCACAACAAAATCGCAACCGCTTGCAACTGCCGAAACAGCATGACGCACTTTGCCACACATGGAGCCCACCAAAATATTGTGACTATGCAATAAGTCAATCGCATCGCGCGGTACACCAAGACCAGCAACAAAAATTCTTGCACCACCTGCAACTACATCGCGGATTCCTTGCTCTAAATGTTGTGGAAGTGCTGTCAACAAGTCAACGCCGAAAGGTTTTTGTGTGAGGGTTTTGAGTGCAGTAATTTCTCTGGCAAGTTCTCCGTCACGCATTGTGGACGCACCAAATGTTCCGATTCCGCCAGCCTCGCTAACTGCTGCAACAAGTTCGTGATACGAGACGCCACCCATACCAGCAAGCATTACGGGGTATTCGATATCAAATAGTTCGGTGATTCGTGTGCGCATAACTGTTAAACCTAGTTGCTTGTACTCAAGTTTGACGTTTCGAAAGCACCGTCTCGTTTGAGAAACTTTCGATGCCAACGTCTAGGCGTAAGCACTGCCGCCCGTGGCTCATCTTCAAACATCCAGCGCACAAAGTTGCGTCGTGTCCAATCTGTAGAGCCTGCGATGCGCAGTACGCCACGAGTCAAAAATGGATTTTGCAGGACACGCCCCAAAATATGCGACATTCTGTGATCGGCAAAAAACTCACGACGCATTTTGCTTTCGTATGTTTTTCTAACGGCGTTTACTCCTTGTTTATGAGCACCGATTATCGCTTCGCCAGCCAAGACTCCAGTTAAAAGCGCTTGACCAATACCTTCACCAGTCATCGTGTCTGCCGCACATACTGCATCACCAATAAATAATGCACGTCCACTTGAAAGTTTCGTGTCCGTCACACGTGCTGGTATCGGCCACGCAGTATGTCTGCCTTCTAGAGTTGCGTCTTGACCAAGTGCTTGACGAATATGCGGGCGCGCCAGAAGCTCGGGCCACAACGATTTCATATCTTGCACCGAATATTTTGATCCTCGCAAAATTCCGAAACCAATGTTGGCCCGACCATCTGGCAACGGAAACGACCAGGCATAACCTGGCAATAAGTCGGCGTCAAACCAAACGTAAAGACTTTCACGCGCTGGCCCAGTGACGTTGCTGACATATTGACGAAACGCGTGCCACTCACCGAGGTAGCCACTCTGTGAGGCGCCGAATGCTTTGCGCACCGGAGACCACATTCCATCTGCAGCAATAATATATTTTGCCTTTATTTCTTTGTACACATCTTGTGAATCAGTCGCAACCGTGATGTCGTCAGTCGTTTGGCGAGCAACCGAAGTAAATGCGCAACCTTCGATAATTTTTACGCCACGGGCACGAGCGTGCTGAACTAGCGCATTGTCGAGTTCGATTCTTGGGGCGATTGCTGCGAATTGACTAGTTTTATTTTCTCGACTGTTTGGTAACTCAAGTTGTATCTCACGGCCAGATGGTGATCGCAGCCAAACATCTGAGCAAACTTTCCAATTTGCAACTGTGGTTGGGTCAAAGCCCAGCATTTCGAGTATTCGTAGTGCGCCAGTTGTCAGCCCATCGCCACAACATTTATCTCGCGGGAATACTGCTTTGTCGATTACTAAAACGTTCTGCCCGCTAGCCACAAGTGTTAGTGCGGCGGCGATGCCGGCGGGCCCTGCGCCAACTATTAATACGTCACAATAATTTTGTGAATTCGGTTTCAAAATAGCATTGGACACGACGCTCAGGCTAGAGTTCTTGGCAATGAGTCGCTTATGTGAAGGTCGAGTAGTTGTTGTCACTGGTTCTGGCCGAGGTATTGGGCGTGAACACGCGTTGAGCCTTGCCAAACACGGGGCATTTGTCGTGGTCAATGATCTGGGTGCTGGCGTTGACGGAAAAGGTGGCGACACGTCGCCGGCGCAACAAGTAGTCAATGAGATCGAAGCGATGGGCGGTAAAGCAGTTGCCAACGGTGATGACATTTCAACATGGGCGGGTGCCGAACGATTGATCAACACCGCAGTTGAAACTTTTGGTGACTTACACGCTGTTGTCAACAACGCAGGCATTTTGCGCGACCGGATGCTCGCCAACATGAGCGAAGAAGAATGGGATGCAGTTATCAAAGTTCACTTAAAAGGAACTTTCGCTCCTTCACGTTTTGCTGCTGCCTATTGGCGTGATCAGAGCAAAGCCGGCAAACCAGTTGACGGACGGATCATAAATACATCTTCGGTGTCTGGCATTTACGGAAACGTCGGTCAAACAAATTATGGTGCAGCAAAAGCAGGCATCGCTGCGTTTACGACAATTGCTTCACTTGAACTCGGACGTTACGGAGTAACAGTCAACGCAGTTGCACCAGTTGCGCTAACACGTATGACAGAAAATCTTGGTCCAGCACCAGAAACAGATCAAGAGCGCGAGCATCGTTCTCCAAAGTGGATCGCACCGATTGTTACCTGGCTTGCATCATCCGAATCTGCCGGCATCACTGGTCGCGTATTTGAAGCGAGTGGTGACGTGCTGGCAATTGCCGAAGGTTGGCATCGTGGACCAACAAGTAAGCCAGTTGAAGATCCAACAAAACTTGGTCCAATTGTTGAAGAGATGATGGCTAAGGCTCGATTGAATGCTGGGATGGACGGTCGCGACGGTTCGTGGCCACAACCGCAAAAGAGCTAACGCTAAAAAAGTTTTAAGTCGTCAGATTTTTTGCCGCGAAGTTCGTCGTAGTCAACTTCGCACCAGCCAATATTTCGACTTTCGGCAAGCACGCGCGCTTGAGGTTTGATCGACTGTGCAACAAAAATGCCACGAATTTTGCCAAGTGATGTGTCGGCGTGAAGACAATCTAGATAACGAGTCAGTTGCTCGACGCCGTCAATTTCGCCGCGACGTTTTATTTCAACTGCAACTGTTTGTCCAGACGAGTCACGACACAACAAATCAACCGGGCCAACGGCAGTTGGGTATTCACGACGAATCAAAATTAAACCAGCCTCGATTGTCTCTGGCATTGCTGCAAGGAGAACTTGCAAATCTGCTTCAACTCCGTCTTTGGTGAGGCCAGGATCTTCACCAAGTTCGTGAGCAAAATCTGCGTGTACTTTAAGTAGGTGAATTGTCAGCGTTTCGCCTTTTGGATTACGAACAATAAACCTGTCTTCGAGTTCTTCAAACATATTCGGCGCGTTCATCCAATTAAGAGGTTTATAAGCACCTCCATCTGCATGAATTGCTACACAGCCATCGGCTTTGACCATTATCAAGCGCGTCGCTTCAGGCAATGATGCATTCAGCCGACCTTCATAGGTGACGCTGCACGTAGCGATGATTAGTCGCATAATTATTTATTGATTCGCGTTACGAAGTGCTGCGAGTACTGGCTCAGCAAGTTCTTGGCGACAAACAATTAAATCGGGCAACCAAGTGTCTTCTTCGTTATATATAAGAGGTGAGCCATCAATACGACTTGTAAATAAACCTGCAGCGCGAGCGACTGCGACTGGTGCGGCAGAATCCCATTGATGTTGGCCACCCGAGTGAAGATAAATGTCGCACTCACCAAGCACTACCGACATTGCTTTTGCCCCAGCCGAACCAAGTCGTGCTGCGTCACAACCAAGCGCATCGGCAACTATTAGTGCTTCACGCGGAGTGCGAGTTCGAGACAACACAAGTCGTGGTGGGCCGTCGTGTTTTGCTGGTTGCAACGGTGCTGGATTAGTTGACAGAGTAATTTCAATTGCGGGCAGGCTGACGGCGCCAGCAGTAAGTTCACCGCCGGTTTCGTTGCGCTCCCACAATGCAACATGCACTGCCCAATCATGTCGATCTGGTTCGCTGAACTCTTGTGTTCCATCTAGCGGATCAATTATCCAAACTCGATTTGCACTTAGTCGAACAGAGCTATCAAGCGCTTCTTCGCTAAGCACAGCATCTTTTGGTCTGAACTCTTGCAGTTGCGACATTAAATATTCTTGTGCCATTGCATCGCCGGCATCTTTTAAATCCCAGCCGTAGACGCCACGTTCAATAAGTTCATTACGAAGTTCGACTAATCGCTTTCCTGTTTCAGTTGCGAGATGTGCAGCCAGTGCGGCATCATCAAGATTTATCAAGAGTGATGACCGATCTGCATTGAATCACGAACTATTTCGCGTAATTCGGTTTCGTCTGTGCCAGATTTTATAAGTTGAACAATTCGACGCTCAAGACGCTCAGCATCTGCTTCATCAAATACCTCAATTCGATTCGTCGTTGAAGTAACTGTGGCAATGACGAGAACCAGCGCTGCGACTGCCGTAGTTACGCCGATTGTATTGACCCAGCCGACGTTATTGCCAGCGATTGACGTGACGATCATGCCAGCGATGCCACAGATAAAAATAATTGCACACAAGAATCGAATTTTGCGCAAAGCAGTTGAATTCATTTTGTTATTTTCGAGAAAGCGGCTTGTACTTGATTCGTTTTGGTTGGTCGGCAGAGATACCGAGTTCTTTTTTGCGCCAAACTTCATAATCTGAGAAGTTTCCTTCAAACCAGCGAACTTGACTGTCGCCTTCAAACGCCAATACGTGGGTGGCAATTCGGTCCAAGAACCAACGGTCGTGGCTAATTACGACCACGCAACCCGGGAAACTCTCGAGAGCAGTTTCAAGTGCACGCAAAGTATCAATATCTAAATCGTTGGTCGGTTCGTCGAGCAACAAAACATTGCCGGCATTTTTTAGAAGCTTCGCCAAGTGCACGCGGTTTCGTTCACCGCCGGAGAGATCGCCGACACGTTTTTGCTGGTCACTGCCCTTGAAGTTGAAACTCGCGACATATGCACGACCGTTGATTTCACGATTACCAACTTTCATGACTTCGACACCAGCGGTAATTTCTTCGTAAACAGAAGCATCTGGGTTGAGAGTGTCACGACTTTGGTCGACGTAACTTAACGAAACGGTGTCACCAACAGTGACTGTGCCCGAGTCAGGGCTTTCTTGTCCTGTAATCATTCTGAACAAAGTTGTTTTGCCTGCGCCGTTAGCGCCGATGATCCCGACGATTCCTGCTGGTGGCAAATTAAACGAGAGATTTTCAATCAACAGTCGATCTCCGTATCCCTTTGAGAGATCTTTGATTTCAATCACGACATCACCCAGACGCGGCCCAGGAGGAATTGCTATTTCTAATTTATTGTCACCACGTTCTGCTGCAGTTGCTTCTGCGTGCAACTTGTCATAGGCAGCCAGTCGGGCTTTGCCTTTTGATTGTCGAGCCTTAGGGGCCATGCGTACCCACTCAAGTTCACGCGCCAACGTGCGTTTTCGAGTTTCATTGGATTTTTCTTCACGACCCAGTCGCTCTTGTTTTTGCTCAAGCCAACTTGTGTAGTTGCCTTCAAATGGAATGCCTTTACCGCGATCAAGTTCAAGTATCCACTTTGCGACATTGTCTAAGAAATAACGGTCGTGAGTAATTGCTACAACTGTTCCCGAATATTCTTGTAAAAACCGTTCAAGCCAATCAACGCTTTCGGCGTCTAAGTGGTTGGTTGGTTCGTCGAGCAGCAACAAGTCGGGTCTGCTCAACAGAAGTCTGCACAAAGCAACACGACGACGTTCTCCACCAGAAAGTTTTGTGACATCGCTGTCATTAGCCGGACAACGCAATGCATCCATTGCAATTTCTACGTTGCGCTCGAGACTCCATGCATCGGCTGCGTTGATCTTCGCTTCAAGTTTTGCTTGCAGAGCACCAACTTTGTCAAAGTCGGCATCTGGTTCTGCCCACATCGCAGTAACTTTTTCGTATTCGGCAAGCAGGTCACGAATCGGCGCGACACCGTCCATCACATTGCCGAGCACATCTTTGGCTGCGTCAAGTTGAGGTTCTTGTTCAAGAAGTCCGACCGAAAAACTCGGGGTCAATCTTGCTTCTCCTGTGAAGCCGTCATCACGACCAGCCATAATTTTAAGCAGACTTGATTTTCCGCTGCCGTTAGAACCAAGTACGCCGATTTTTGCACCAGGATAGAACGAGAGCGAAATGTTCTCTAGCACCGTGCGGTCGGGTGGGTAGAAGCGCGCAAGTTTGTAACAGGTATAGATAAATTCGGCAGCCATAAGCCATACAACCTACTTGCCCGCGTGCCGTGCTAAATTATTGCGACAAATCAACTCGACACCAAAAGGGGTCAAAATGCAGCTCTTAACTCAGGCTTACATCGGAGATTTTCTATTCCGTTACTTACATATCGCCGTTGGCATTACTTGGATCGGTTTGCTTTATTACTTTAATCTTGTGCAGGTTCCCGCACTAGCGGCTTACGGCGATGAGGGCAAGGCCCGCATGTTGACACTCGACAAAGTTGCCCGTCGCGCGTTGTGGTGGTTTCGCTGGGCTGCGATTGCAACTTTGGTAACTGGTTTATTAATTACTGGACTGATTAAGGACTACTGGCAACAAAACAACGCACACAACATGACTATTTCGCTCGGCATGATCTACGGCACGCTGATGGCGGCGAATGTGTGGATGATTATTTGGAAGAACCAAAAAATTGTTCTTGCTAATGCTGTGAATGTTCTCGGTGGTGGTGCTGCTGATCCAGCGGCTGCTGGTGCAGGTCG
>JAEMRY010000049.1 GCA_016463105.1 Ilumatobacteraceae bacterium
TAGCTAGCTCGCATTTCAAGTTTTTGGCGAATCAAGATTCGATAGCGACGATCATGTTGTTCGATCCAGCCAAGTCGAATGAAACTTGCAATTGCCTTGTTAACTCTTTCACGAGAAGCGCCGACCATTCCGGCAAGTTCTTCTTGAGTGATCGGCAAAACAAATTCGTCTTTACCGTCGGATAACTCAAGTAACCGCTTCGCAGTTCGGCCAGTCACATCTAAGAACACACTGTCAGAAAGAACTTCGTCCATAACTCGCAACCTTGTAGCGAGCAACTTAGTAACGCCCCAGAGCATCGACGGATTTGATTGCAAATGTTTGCGCACAATCAAATATGGAATCTGCAGTACAGATGATGGCTCAATCGCTCGAGCCATTGCACTTCGCTTGCCATTGTCAAGTAATGCAAGTTCGCCAAACAAGTCGCCGCGCTCCATTAAAGCAAGCATGCTCTCGCGACTATCTAACGGACGGTTGCCGATCGCAATCGCGATTCGTCCAGATAACACGATGTACATAAATTCTGGAGTGTCGCCCTCGTTAAACAGCACATCACCACGCTGTAGGTTTTTTGTTTCACCGCTCGCCGAAATTAGACCAAGTACATCGGCTGGTGTTTCTGCAAAGAATGCACTACCTGCAAGAAGTTCTTCGTGTGCCATAAGCCCTTGACGGTACTACCCTAAATGAGCGTGAACACCGTGCCAACTCAACGAGTTGGCGAAAAGATTTGGACGATCGTCGTCGCTGCTGGCTCAGGCACTCGGTTTGGTAGCCCAAAACAATTTGAACTAATTAATGAGCGTCGGGTCGTGGATTGGGCCGTAGAGACAGCCCGCGCCTCAAGCGACGGTGTGGTTGTGGTTTTACCAGCGGCGCAAGCGCAACGCGAGGGAGGCGTAGTCGGCGGATCGACGCGAAGTGCCTCGGTTCGTTGCGGCTTGGCGGCGGTGCCGTCGGATGCAACGATCATTTGCGTTCACGATGCTGCTCGCCCGTTTGCTTCAGAATTCTTATTTCACGAAGTCGTAGATGCTGTTTGTGCGGGTGCTGATGGCGCAGTGCCGGGGCTACCAGTAGTCGACACTATTAAATTTATTTCAAGTGACAATGTCGTGATTTCAACTCCAGATCGTTCACAAATCGTTGCCGTGCAAACACCTCAAGCATTTCGCGCAAATGTTTTACGAGTTGCACATTCATCAAATCCAGAAAGCACCGACGACGCAACATTGGTCGAAACAAATGGTGGTCGTGTTTTGATTGTTCACGGTGACCCTCTGAATCGCAAGTTAACTACACCTGAAGATTTGAACTGGGCTCGCGCAATTACCCGCGGCGAAGTGTAAGGATTTAGTAATGACGATGCGAGTTCGAGTTGGGCAAGGCTTTGATATTCACCGCTTCGTTGACGAATCAGATACAAATCGAAAACTGATTTTGGGTGGCGTTCATTTTGTTAACGAACGAGGACTTGTTGGCCATAGCGACGCTGACGTCATCGCGCATAGCGTCGCCGAAGCAATTCTTGGAGCATGTGGACTCGGAAATATCGGCGAGCACTTTGCTGATACTGATCCAAAATGGAAAGATGTTGACTCACTGCAAATTCTTGCCAATGTTTCAAAAATGGCTCGCGATAATAATTTTGAAATTGGCAATATTGACTGCAGTGTCGTCTGCGAACAACCAAAAATTTCGGTTCATCGAGACGAGATGCAAAAAAAGTTGAGCGCCGCCGCAGGTGCACCCGTAACTGTCAAAGGTCGTCGCGCCGAAGGTCTTGGGTCACTGGGTCGTAGCGAAGGAATCGCATGTTGGGCAGTAGCCGTGGTGACACAGAATGCTTAGTTTTTAATCATGGCTCAAGATCGAAATAGGCGACCAAACAATCGCAATAAAAGCACTGGCCGAAATCCAAATAGCCCGAAGCGAATAGATCTATCTAGGCGTCCTAATCGATCTGAACGAGGTGGCAGTCGACCTGTTCACAAAGAACATGGTCTTGGCGGTGAACAGATTGAAGGCCGTCAAGCGGTTAGAGAATTATTGCTCGGGGCACGACGTAAAGTTCGTGAAATCTGGATTGCAAACGACATCGAGAGCAGTCCAGTGATTGACGACATTTTAGAGATCGCGCGTGATCAACGAGTTCAAGTGATGAACGTTTCACGACGCGAAATAGAACGCGAAGCTCGAAGCGAAGCGCCGCAAGGAATTTTGGCAAAAGCCGCACCACTAGAAGAAACTTTATTGGCTGATCTTTTAATTGCTCCACGCGACAAACCACTTTTATTGGTGGCAATCGACGGAGTTACCGACCCAGGCAACCTCGGAGCAATTTTGCGATGCTGCGACGGCGCCGGAGTTAACGCCGTGGTTCTGCCACGTCACCGCGCCGTTCACATAACTCCAACTGTGGCGAAGTCTTCTGCTGGCGCAATCGAATATTTAAATATGTGTGTCGTCGGTGGACTTCCAAGCGCGTTATCTGAGATGAAAGCTGCGGGCGTGATGGTCGTTGGTTTGGATGATGCTGCAGAAAAAAGTATTTTCGAACTCGGATCAACAGCCAGTGATTCAATCTGTCTTGTGCTCGGTGCTGAAGGACCAGGTTTGTCAAGACTTGTGCGCGAGAGATGTGACTTACTTGTCAATATCCCAATGCTTGGATCGTTATCTTCTTTAAATGTTTCGGTTGCTGCAGCTTTGGCGACTTACGAAATCGTACGAATTCGCAGAAGTTCTAAATAAACGCAATCAGCCGATAAACGCCATACTCCGAATAACTGCCGTACACTGACGGCGAATAAAAACTCGCCGGGGTAGCTCAGTGGCAGAGCAACCGCCTTGTAAGCGGTAGGTCGTGGGTTCAATCCCCACCCTCGGCTCAGCCAAATTTTGCTTAGACCAAGCAGTGTCGCTATTGCTGTAAGCCAATAAGGTAAGTTAAATAGGCATGAACCAAGATCCATCTCGCCCGCGCAGACGAACTTCTGAAAGTCAGCCTCCTCGGGGTGCATCAAATGTCAACTCGACTTTGTCGATCATCATCGCTGTACTCGCAGTTTTGCTTGGATTTTTTATCTTGCGCGATATTCGCAGCGACCAATCTGGTCAGACTTTGCCAGCAGAATCAAACAATACAGTCGCACCGACTGACACAACACCAGTTGAAGTTCCAGTAGCAACAACTCTCGTTTTAACAGCTTTCAAAATTCAAGTTGCGAACGCTTCTGGTATGTCTGGCACCGCTGGGCAACTAACTACTGAGTTGCAAGGTCGTGGCTACATCGTTCAACCTGCGATGAACAAGAGTGAGATCACGCCAAAACAAACTATGACTGTTGTTTATTACCTGCTCGGTAGCGAAGCAGCCGCTGCCGCAGTGGCTAGCGAACTTGGTGGAGTTGGAATCGCCGCAATGCCTGAACCAATTCCGACAGAGACAGGCAAACTTGGTGAAGCCAGTGTGTTGATTCTTCTTGGTAGCGATATCGCTGGCAAACCACTTGGTACAGGCGCAGCGGCAGTAGTGCCGGTCGCGCCAACAACTACAACTGGTTAATTTAACAGGTTAAAAAACCTTTAAGTTATTTAGCAGCGCGCAAAAGTTGTAGCGCTGCTTGCTCAATGCATTGCAGCGGTTGTTGAATTGCATCTTCGCGACCAAATAGTTCAACAAGACTTACCGCATCAATTCGACCGCGTACATCTTCGTGAATATCTCCACAGATAGCAGAGATGCGGATTTTTCGTTCAGCGGCAAGTTCTGACATTGATCCAACTACTTTGCCCGCAAAACTTTCGGTATCCATAAAACCCTCGCCAGTAATAATCAAGTCGACATCTTCTAATAATTCATCAAGTAAAACTTCTTCAGCGACAAGATCAAAGCCTGGTACAAGTTTTGCACCGAGTGCGGCAAGACCTCCAGCCAATCCCCCAGCCGCTCCAGCGCCAGACAACTTAGAAACATCCACGCCATGAGTCTCTTGATACATCTGGACAAGACGCTCGAGACGCGTGGTCAAAAACATCACCTGCGCGGGTGATGCACCTTTTTGCGGACCAAAAACTTTTGCTGCGTCAGTAAACGGCGTCGTCACATCACACGCAACTACAAACTCAACACCCTTGAGCCGTGCTGGTGTTTGAATCGCACGCACTGCACCGAGCCCACCATCTGTCGTGGCTGATCCACCAAGACAAACGATGATTCGAGTTGCACCAAGATCTAACGCAGCATCAATAATTTCGCCGGTGCCCGTAGTTGAAGCAGCAACAGCATCATTTCTCTCGCTACCTCCTGCGAGCAATAATCCAGAAGCACAAGCCATTTCAATAATTGCAGTGCCGCGATGCAAACGCCAAGATGCATTAACTGGATCACCCAATGGACCAGTGACAAGCGTCGTTCTATTTGCACCGCCGAGTACTTCGAGAGTTCCCTCTCCACCATCGGCAAGTGGACGTTCAATGCAATCATGACCGAGTTGCCAGCAAGCGTGACCAATCGCTGTTGCAACCTGTGCCGCAGTTGCTGTGCCCCGAAACTTGTCGACAGCCGCGAGCACTTTCATGCGTTCAGGTTAGATGACATTGCTGTCGCTAGTTAACTGTGATGCACGCCTAGCATCAATACCAATGCTTCTCAAAGGTCGACTGCAGTGGTCGCTACTTGCGATCACTATTACAAGTGGCATTTTGTCTCTTGTGTTTGCCCAACGTGGCGATGAGTCGTCGCCCCCAACAACTACCGCCGTTGCAGTTACAACTGTGCCACCAACGACAACAATTTATGTTGCACCAGTGCGATACATAGTTCAAAGTGGTGACTCATTATTTGCCATTGCTTCAAAATATATGTTGGACATGAAAGCGTTAATGGAGATGAACGGGATCACAGACTCTGATCATGTCGAAGCAGGTCAAGAATTAATTTTTCCACCAGCGACAGGCTTTGTGCCAGTAGCACCATCTACGACGATGAAACCATAACTTAAATTATTTTTTGCGTCGCTCTACAGTTATTTCAGCAATCTCTCTCATAATTCTTGCAATGTCAAAATCCTTGGGTGTATAAACAGCAACAACTCCTAACTCGGTTAGTTTCTCACGGTCATCTTCAGGGATGATTCCGCCCACGATGACTGGTGAACTAACCCCAGCTTTTTTAAGTTGCGACATCACTTCGGGCACAAGTGCAAGGTGCGATCCAGAAAGAATTGATAATCCGATCACGTCTGGATCTTCATCGCGTGCCGACGCTGCGATTTGCTCTGGGGTCAAACGAATACCGCTGTAAACAACTTCCATTCCAGAATCGCGAGCGGCAACGGCGATTTGTTCTGCGCCACTTGAATGGCCATCAAGTCCTGGCTTGGCAACTAACAATCGCGGTGGACCACCCGCAATTGTTTTCACAAAATCAGCAACATCATTTAATAGGTGTCCATGTCGACCAGACACTCCACCGACACCAGTTGGTGCACGGTATTCACCAAACACGTCGCGAAGAGTTTGCGACCATTCACCAGTTGTTCCACCGGCTTTGGCAAGTTCAATCGATGCAGTCATCAAATTTGATCCGCTGCGCGCAGCATTTTGTAATGAGTCAATCGCAATGTCTACCGCACTTTGGTTGCGAGTCTTACGCCACTGCTGAAGTTCTTCAACCATTTGACTTTCGATTTTTGGATCAACCTTGAGAATATTGTCTATTCCGCCAAGCGGTGAAGGCGCCGTCTGGGTGAAAGCATTTACTCCGATGACTTTTTGATCGCCTTTTTCGATTCTGCTAGTACGACTTGACATCGAATTAACAAGTTTGCTCTTCAAAACATCGACCGCTTCAAATGCTCCGCCAATTGACAAAATCTCTCCAAGTTCGCTCCATGCTGCATCAACTAATTCTGAAGTTCGCGACTCAATAACGGTTGACCCATCAAAAATGTCTTCGTACTCAAGCAAATCAGTTTCGAATGCCAGCACTTGTTGCATTCTTAATGACCACTGTTGATCCCACGGACGCGGTAAACCCAAAGCTTCGTTCCATGCGGGTAACTGCACACTTCTAGCGCGAGCACCTTTCGAAAGTGTCACTGCCAACATTTCAAGCACGATACGTTGCACATTATTTTCTGGTTGTGCTTCGGTTAGTCCGAGAGAATTTACTTGAACGCCATATCTGAATCGCAATGCACGATCGTCGGTGATTTGGTAACGGTCACGACCGATTCGTTCCCAGAGATCAACGAAGGCGCGCATCTTGCAAATTTCTTCGACAAATCGTATTCCGGCATTAACGAAGAACGAGACGGACGAAAACACTTGCGGAAACTGCGCGTCACTAACTTGGCCACTTGACTTAACCGCATCCAAAATATCAATTGCGTTTGCGAGCGCAAAGGCAATTTCTTGCACTGGTGTTGCGCCAACTTCTTGTAAATGATATGAACAAATATTTATCGGGTTCCACTTTGGTGCGTTAACTGCACACCATGCGATCATGTCAACAATTATTCGACGTGACTGCAAAGGTGGAAATATAAAAGTGCCACGTGATAAATATTCTTTGAGAATGTCGTTTTGTGTTGTGCCCCGCAAATCATTAGTTGCAACACCTTGTTCATTGGCGTTAGCAACATACAAGGCAAGCAACCACGCGGCAGTTGCATTTATCGTCATCGAAGTGTTCATCTCGCCTGGCGGAATTCCGGCGAGTAATGTCCGCATATCTCCGAGATGAGTTACAGGTACACCGACTTTGCCAACCTCACCTCGAGCAAGAATATGATCTGGGTCGTAACCCGTCTGTGTTGGCAAATCAAACGCGATAGATAATCCAGTTTGACCTTGCGCAAGATTCGTGCGATACAACTCGTTAGACGCCGCTGCGCTTGAATGCCCAGAATAGGTGCGCATCACCCATGGTTCGTCACGCTTCACTGATTTCGTTGGTTCACTCACTACTAGTTAAGGCTAGGCGCGCGACTATTGCGTTACGGCGACTGAGAGTTGGCGTAAATACTGCTCTCTTGGAATAGCCACTGCGCCAAGACTTTCTAAATGAGGGGTCAACCACTGCACATCTAATAAAGTCATTTCAGATTTTTTCATCATTTCAACGAGAGCCATCAATGCAACTTTTGAAGCATCGCGCAATAAATGAAACATCGATTCGCCAGCGAATAATTTGCCGAATCGAACGCCGTAAAGTCCGCCAGCGAGTAATCCATTTTCGTCAAATACTTCGATGCTGTGGGCATAACCAAGTTTGTGAAGTTGCACATATGCCTCAACGAATTCCTCGGTTATCCATCCGTGATCGCGAATCGGTGCCGCACAGCCTCGCATCACTTTTTCAAAACATGTGTCAACGCGAACTTCGAATTTCTTAGCACTTCTGCGCATCGATCGAGTGATCAAAAGATTATCTAATGGAACTACTCCACGTTTTTGTGGAGACCACCAAACAAGATCCATTGCTTCTTGATCTTCAAATTCATCATTCGTTACCATCGGAAATATGCCATTTTGATACGCATAAATTAAAGTTTCAGGGGACAAGTCACCTCCCCTGCCGACAACATCATTTGCGGGCCATTTATGTGATGGAGGAAACTCCCATACTGACTCTTTGAGCTGAGTCGGCGTTGAATCCCAGTCCATCAATTATTGGCTCATCGACTAGTAGCTGTAAAAACCTTGCTTCGATTTTCTACCTAGTTTGCCTTGCTCAACAAGTTTTTTTAACATTGGTCGTGGTTCTAAGTCTGGAGATTTAAATTCTGTGTGCAGCGCTTTGAGAATCGCCACCGACGTATCTAGACCAACTAAATCGAGCAATGCAAACGGGCCCATTGGAAAGTTGCAACCACCCTTCATCGCGACATCGATGTCTTCCATACTCGCCGTGCCGGCTTCAAACATTGCAATTGCGTTATTCAAATATGGAAACAACAGCGCATTGACGATGAAACCTGCACGATCTACGACTTGAACTGCATCTTTTGCACACGCTTTAACAAAATCGTTAGCCAAGGCAATAGTTTCGTCACTTGCCGTTATCGGCCTAACAACTTCGACAAGGGGCATCAACACAGCAGGGTTGAAAAAGTGAATACCACAAACTTTGTCTGGACGATTAGTTGACTTTGCCATCTCGATAACTGGCAATGTGCTTGTATTCGTTGCCAAGACACACGACTGCTTGACAATTTTGTCGAGTTGAGAAAATAGTTCTTGCTTGGTTGCAAGATCTTCGACTGCCGATTCGATAACAAGATCACAGTTGGCTAGATCTTCAAGTTTGCTAGTCACACACACATGCGACATCGCGGAATCTTTTTGCTCTTGCGTAATTTTCGCTTTTGCAAGTTGCTTATTTAGACTCGCCTCAATCGCGGCTTTTGTCGCTTGGGCAGTTTGCTCAGACCTTGACCGAACAACTACATCAATGCCCGACTTGCTAATTACTTCGGCAATTCCTGAGCCCATAATTCCTGAGCCGATAACGCCAACTAACTTGATTTGTGATGATGATTCCATGCGTGCAACTTTACTTTCAATTGAATTCGTTCACCAACCTGACAGTCAATAGACATCTCATAGACATCTCGAACAGATACCCTCCTTGCGGTGAATAATCAACAAATCGAATCTCTAATTAATGACCCGCAGCGCTTAGTGAAGCTCGAGGCGGTGCATAACTTTCGTGATTTGGGTGGCTATCCGACTAATAGCGGACAAGTAACAAAATGGCGAACCCTCTACCGCGCTGATGGTCTATACCGACTAACGCCAAGTGATGCGCAAGCAGTAATTGACATTGGGGTGCGAACTGTGATCGACCTACGCACGCACAAAGAAGTTGAGACTCGAGGCACGTTTCCAGTTGAGAAGTTTCCGGTGAAGTTTCATCATTTGTCAATTATCGATGCCACTTGGAACGACGGCGATACCCCAGAAATTGAAGATGTTGTTGAATTTCTTGTATGGGCATACCGACATATGATCGCTAGTGCTGCTCCAAAGTTTGCTGATGCTATTGAAATAATTGCCTCAACCGATGTTTTGCCGTTGGTGTTTCATTGCGCCGCCGGAAAAGATCGCACAGGAGTTTTGGCTGCATTAGTTTTATCAATTCTCGGAGTGCAAGAAGAAATAATTTCTGCTGACTATGGACTAACCGAATCTGCAATGAAGCGACTACTCAAGTGGGCCGAGGTGAGCCAACCAGACTTGGCAACTGCATACGCCAATATGCCTGCCCGATTTGCGGCAGCAGACCCTCGGGCGATGGCAATAATTCTTAATGACCTAAATACGAAGTACGGCTCAGTTCAAAACTTTGTCCGAGAAATCGGCGTGAGCGATGAAACTGCAAACACTTTACGAAAGTCACTACTAGTTAACTAGTTTTCGCTGATTGTTACTTTCGTAATTCGAAGTTCTTCCAAAGGCGGAACGCCATTGGCTGCTGGATCACTATTGCCTGCTTTGTCGAGCGCGACAACTGTTGTGTCAATACCGGTAGTTACTTGACCAAATAATGTGTAGTTCGGCGACAATGTCACGCCTTGTTCGCCGGTTATCACAAAAAACTGACTGCCGTTTGTATTTGGTCCAGAGTTGGCCATCGCTAGAGATCCAATTTTGTATTCTCCTGCTGCTGGCAACTCATCGCCGAATGTATAACCCGGGCCACCAGAACCAGTTGCAGTTGGGTCACCACATTGCACCATGAACGTTGGGATCGCTCGATGACAAACTGTCCCATCAAAATATTTTGAACGTGCAAGATTCACAAAGTTATTTACTGCGCCAGGAGCCTTTGCTGCGTCAAGCACAATAGTGAAGTCACCTTTTGATGTTGACACGACTGCTGTATAAGTTTTTGTTAAGTCAATGCACAACTTTGGCGCAACAGTAAATTCGCGAACTTGTGTGCCTGTTCCATCAGCAGGTGCGCACTCACCTTGGCCATAGACAAATGGAACAGCAGGAAGGCCGTAACTGCTGTCAGACCCCTCTGTTGAATCACTTGGTGTTGCTGTCTCGCTGTCGTTGTTGCTACTCCAATTG
>JAEMRY010000050.1:0-2470 GCA_016463105.1 Ilumatobacteraceae bacterium
GTGCGTTCGGCATCTGCCTTCGACACTCCTGCCTTCTGTGACACTGCATCAATCAATTCTGCTTTAGTCATTTCAATTACCTTGCTTTCTTCGGTTACGGATTACCGCTGAACATCTATTTGAGTAGGTTTGAGAAGAAATTGCAAGCATTCTCAGGATTTCTGACGGTTTTTGAATACTTTTCGCAGCAACACAAATTTTATGAAAAATTGCAGATTTTTTAATTTCTGATCACAAGATTTTGCGATTTCAGCAATGCCTTATGTTTGTTGCTTAATCGCCATCAGCTGGTCAATCGTCATGATAAAACCTATATAACATAAGGGTTTAACGCCAAGTCAAGATCTTCGAAATTTTTGTCATCAGCGAATTTTGCGGTATTTATAAATGATTAAGCACGATTGCACAGGGTCAGACCGACAAAACCCAATTAAAGCAAATCTCAAGTTAATTTTAAGTTTTGAAAAAGAATTTTAAAGAAATTTTTAAAAAATCAAATAAATTCACGCTCTCAGGCACTTTTTTGATCCCAGCTATCCACCATCCGTCTCAGCGCAACGACCACACTTAGGACAGTTGTCAACACAAACTTCTCTTTCTGAAAAAACTCTGGCGCAGATCGCAGAAATTTTCGCGACACCAGTTGGGTCAAGAGTCGTACTTGACACTTCGGTATTAATTGCAGATCCAAACTGTTTGCATTGTTTTCCGAACTGCGCAATCGTGATTCCGTTAACTGTGATCGAAGAACTCGACGGATTAAAAACTCGTATGGACGATGTCGGACGTTCGGCGCGACATGCATTGCGATCAATTGAAGAACTTCGTCGCAAAGCAGGTGGCTCGCTAAAAGATCCGACACCGATTAATGGCACAGATACGAGTGGCACGGTGCAGATTGAAGTCAACGGTATTCAGAATCACTTGTTGGTCGAACATGGACTCGACCCAAAGGTGCCAGACAATCGAATTATTGGCGCCGCGCTTGGTCAGGCCGCAATTTCACCGACTTGCATCGTCTCAAATGACGCAGCATTACGGATTAAAGCTGCCCACCTCGGATTAACCGCCCTTGAACACCACCCAGTTAATGGTGGCCGAAACGAACGCCCGATGGGTTGGGCAACTTTCGATACATCTGTTGAAGTAATCGACAGCCTTTACAAATCTGAAGGCATCGAAAAATCTGAGATCAAGCAAGCCGCAGGTTTGTATGAAAATAACTTCGCAGTTTTGCGTTGCGGCTCACAATCGGCACTCACTCGTTGCCACGATAACGAACTTCGTTTAATGCAACAGTCTGCCCCAGAGGCGTGGGGGCTTCGTGCACGAAATAAAGAGCAACGGTTTGCTCTTGAGTTGCTACTTGACCCAAAAATTACAGTTGTGGCTCTCGATGGTCGTGCCGGAACCGGAAAAACCCTTCTCGCAATCGCAGCTGGTCTCGAACAAGTAGTAGAACAACATCTCTATGAACGACTCGCTGTTTATCGACCACTCGTTCCAGTTGGTCGCGCCGATGTCGGTTTTCTTCCGGGTGGACTTGAAGAAAAATTGGATCCATGGATGTCAGCAATTCACGATGCAGTAGTTGCACTAACCGATGATCGCTCTAGTCGAGATGCACGAGGACTAATCGATGATCTAATTGATCGCGGACAACTGACTCTTGAGTCGGTGACGTTCTTGCGCGGTCGAAGTCTGCAAGCACAAATAGTCGTTGTTGACGAAGCCCAAAACCTTGAGCCAACAACTCTCAAAACCATCCTCACGCGCATCGGAGATGGCACCAAAGTGATCTTCACTGGGGATACGAGCCAAATTGATGCGCCGTATATGGGCGAGTCAAACAACGCCTTAGCCGTGCTGGTACAGGCATTTGCCGGACAAAGTTGCTTTGGTCACATAACTCTTGAGGCTTGCGAACGCAGTGAAGTGGCCAGTTTGGCCGCAGAATTGCTCTAGCAAGTCACAGAAAAAAATCTTTATATTTAACGGTTTTTTATGCTCTACTAATTGACTTTGGCTAGTTCTAGTCATAATCTCCATTTAGTGCTAAAAACACGGGTTCTCACTAAGTGTGCCCCGAAAACGACTCGGGACTTAATCCTCGTTGTCTCACAACAGCAAATCAGTTCTGATGTTGAATCAAATGTAAGCACCATCGAAATAGATACTGAAGCGCAAACAGCCGAATCTGAGTCTTTGGGCGAAATTTTAAATTGGGGTAAGTTGGCAAATTGCAAAGGCAAAATGCGATTATTTTTCGCACCAAAAGCAGAACGGCCTCAGGCCCGACATCGTCGCGAAGCTAAAGCCCATTCTCTGTGCATGGTCTGCCCAGTCCAGACGCAATGTTTTGAGTTTGCAAGGCATCATCATGAATATGGCTATTGGGGCGGAGAGAGTGAAGAAGAGCGACATCGTGCAGGATTCACAATTGCTGCGCCAATCGGCATCCGCGCAAGAA
>JAEMRY010000050.1:2570-4667 GCA_016463105.1 Ilumatobacteraceae bacterium
GGGATTGCGTAACACTGATTTTTATGTAGTCGGCGTGTCATGATTGAAGCCATGACATCGGCATCAGCACCTAAAGATCCAGATTCTCTAGTCACAACTTTTATCGAATTAATTCAAGGGCATCGTTTCACTGCCGCACTTGAGATGGTTTCAGATGACTGCGAATATGACAACGTGCCAATCACCAAAGTCTTTGGCAAAACTGCAATCGAACAAACCCTGGGTGGGTTTCTCGCCGAATGCTCGGCTTACGAATGGTTAATCCATCATCAAGTTGCAAGTGGCGATTTAGAACATGGCGTAGTCATGAATGAGCGCACCGATCGCTTCGAAATTGACGGTCGATGGGTGGATCTGGACGTTGCGGGTTTATTCGTTATCAATAACGGCAAGATTGCATTGTGGCGAGATTATTTTGATCGTGAAATTTTTGCCAAGGCGCTTGCTGCACAATGAACGCACTAATAAAAATATTAATTGAAGTATCAGCAAACTAGCCAGCACTACAACACTCACTCGTTATATTGCAAACAATGCTTAATGTTTTAGCTAATAGTTCGCTTGAAGAAGTCCGCTTTGCCGTTGTTGATACCGAAACCACCGGGCTGTCGGGCACAAACGATTACGTACTACAACTAGGCGTCGTAATTTCACGGGCCGATGGCACCATCGAAGAACAATACGAAACTTTTGTCAGGCGCAACTTTTGGAAGCCGGGGCGGTTAGGCGCATATAAAGTTCACGGCATCACAAGGCGAGATCTGCGGCGCGGCATTACTCCGAGCGAAATGCTTGAGCGACTAAACAGTTATCTCGCCAGCACAGTTTTTGTTGCACATAACGCGAAGTTTGATATTGCATTTCTCAACGGAGAAGCCAGTCGTGCCAAAATGGTGATCAGTCCAAACGGCCCTCTAGATACATTAAAACTTTCGCGTGAACTTGACCCGAAACGAAAGCTTTCTCATCGCCTTAAAGACGTCACTGCCCGCTACAACGTTGTCGTTACTCGCCCACACGATGCCCTTGCCGATGCCTTAGGCACCGCGCTTGTTTTGCCACACCTATTGCGTGAGCACAACATCACGACTGTCGAGCAACTCGCAACGCATTTCGGCGCCTGATTAAATAGAGGTGCCAGTCTTTTTATAGCGATCCAAGATTGTTTGTGCCGATTGTTTGCCAAGAGTTCGATACTCAACTGGTTTCAGCACTTTGACGCCACCGCCTGCGCGAAGCAACAATCGCCCTAGCCAATGTTCGGAAGTAATTGACATTGTGATATCAACAACCTCTCGATTATTGATTCGATTGTTGACTCTTGAGATATATGGGTATGACTCGACTATCCAACGTGCAGACGGCTCAACACGCAGCGTTACTTGAGGCATTTTTTGCGAGAACCAAGGCAAGTCTTCATCCTGAACTTCTTTAATTGCATCAAATATGCCAACCGCGGTGAGATGTTCGATTCGGTCAACCCTAAACACGCGATCATCCCCTGACTGATGATCATCGGCTGCGACATACCAACGTCCAGCATCTTCGAAAACTTTTCGCGCAGTAATTATTCGTGTGGATCGTTTCTGTGATGCAGGAGAAAAATATTCAATTTCATGACGCTCGCCAGAGTTCGCTGCTTCAAGTAGCTCTTTAACAAATCGTGTGCGTGGCAATTCGACTTTGATCGTTTCTGCGCCAGAAGGCATCAGCGGAGCAATCTTGGCTAATGCAGTCGAAAGTGGGCCCTTCTTGTTTGCCCCTGGCAACTGCAGTGCTGTCTGAGCCATCACAGAAATTGCGAACAATTCTGCTGTGCTGAGTTTTAACGGACGTGAAAATACCAACGGCACTTCAGCGATGACCAAACCGTTATCCATATATACATCAATCAATGCATCAGGCGTATACGGTGGCACGCCACAAACAGCGGCCATTTGCAGGTCTTCAATTAGTTCGGCTTCAGTGAGATTAAATTGTTTGGCCATTGAAGAAATTTTTACGCGCTTGCGTTGCATGATCCATGGCAACATCACAAGCAAACCAGTCACTCGTTGCGCGGCACTGCGCGGCCCGCGTCGGCCCGGTTTTTTAACT
>JAEMRY010000050.1:4767-9873 GCA_016463105.1 Ilumatobacteraceae bacterium
TTAACTGGTTTCTTAGTAGCCATTACTTACCTGCCACTAATTCTTCAAGCCACTGCACCACTTGTTCACGCACAGACTCTGGCGCTAATACTTCGGCGCTTTCGACCATTGCAAAAAGCCACAATCTAAACGCCGACATATTTGCACACGGAATCGAAAACTCAACGCTGCCATCGGGGCGATCTCGAATTACTGCTGAGTCACCAAATTCGTTGCGCACTCCTGTTGCTAACGCTGCGTCAACAAGCACTACTGCAGTTGTCTGTTCACCGTCTCCAGCAGCAAGCATTTGCTTTTCGGTTGGCACAGCAGCCGCAACATTAAATGCAACTGGCGTCGTAAAAGCACGAGCCTCGCTCACACCAACGTTGCCCTCTATTCGATCAACACGAAATACTCTTTGGTCTTTGCGTAGATGATCAAAACCAATGATGTACCAAAACCCGCTACGCGACAACATTCCATAGGGGTCAACTTCGCGCTTTTCGCCTTTGTAGTTGAAGTTCAGCGTTCGTCGTTTCATCACCGCATCAGTAATTGCACTCATATTTTCGTCTACTAGTCCAATGTTGACACTGGTCGCAGTTGGTCGCAGTTTTCGTTCGCCACCGAGTTTCCATAATGCTTCTTCACCATGTTGAGCACCAAGGTGAACTGTCGCTACTGCAAGTTGAAGCGCAAGTCGCTCATCATCCGAAAGACGCAAATCGCTTAGTTCATAATTTGAACGGTTAACCCAATATGTAACTTCGCCAGCAGCATCGCCACCCAAAGTTTTCGTTTCAATCGGTATTCCCATTTCACGTAACGCGGCTTTATCACGTTCAAAAGCCGCACGAGCAGCTTCATCACTCTCTGGATATTGCTTGCCAAGGTCTTGACGAATCTGACGCAAAGTCAACGGCCTGGTGCGATCAACGAGCAGAGCGAGCAAGTTCATCATTCGCTCGGCTTGCGAAATTTTTACAGGCATAGACCTAGCGTAGGTCGCCTGACTCTCCACCCCGAGGAGTACCCTCAGCTTTTTCGGTGCTGGCGATACCAGTTTATTAACCGTTGAGTTGAGGCATCCTGGCTATCTTTATCAGCCAGATTAGATGAGTCGCTATTTAGTGAATTTACAATTTCGTTTGCTAGCGACTTTCCTAATTCAACACCCCACTGGTCAAAACTGTTGATGCCTGATACAACACCTTGAACGAAAACTCGATGTTCATACATTGCAATCAATGCACCCAGTGTTCGCGCAGTTAATGCGTTAGCCAACAATGTCGTGGATGGTCGATTTCCGTCCATGGCGCGATGCTCGGCATTCTCATCCTGCGAATTCTCAAGTTTCAATTCTTCAACTGTGCGACCAAACGCCAATGCTTTTGACTGTGCCAACATATTGGCAATCAGAGTGTCGTGAGACGAAAATTCATTATGCGTTGATTGAGCAAACCCGATGAACTCAACTGGCACTATGTCTGTGCCCTGATGAAGCAGTTGAAAAAATGCGTGTTGCGCATTTGTGCCAACACCACCCCAAACAACTGGTGAGGTTCGCATCGAAGTTGCAGAACCATCAACTTGCACCGATTTGCCGTTACTTTCCATAATCAGTTGTTGCAGATAACTAGGCAATAAGCGCAACTGATATGAATAAGGCACAAATGCTTGACTCGAATATCCGAGCACGCTGTAGTTCCATACATCAATTAATCCGAGAATCAGCGAAACATTATTCTTAGGAGCAGAATTTTGCATCTGATCATCGACCGCGCGCATACCGGTGAGAAACTCATCGAAAACATCTGGGCCAAAAGCAATCATCGGTGCGAGGCTCATCGCCGACGCGATCGAAAACCTACCGCCGACCCAAGGCCAAATCTTAAATGAGTTCGCGGCGCCGATGCCAGCTGGTTCGGCTCGCTGCGGATACGCCGAGACAACAACAAAATGATCAGCGAGAATTTTGCTATCTGATTTAATGCCTAAATTTTCGGCCAGCCAACGTTTAGCAATATTCGCATTCAACAATGTCTCGGCGGTACTAAAAGATTTTGAGCAAACAATAAACAGCGTCTCAGCAGCGTTGCATTTTTTTAGTACCGAGTTGATCTCATGGGCGTCAACATTGGCCACGAAGAAGCATTCAACCGCCGACTCACAACTTAGCGACAGCGCATCGTAGATAAGCGCAGGACCAAGATCGCTTCCACCGATGCCGATGCTGACTACTTTCTTGAACTTCTTGTCATCACGCACTGACTGAGCGAATTTTCTTAGTGCTTTTAGCTCAGAATGCACTTCGGCAACAACATCGATGCCATCAACGATCACGGGTTTGTCGCTGTTAGCACGCAATGCTGTGTGTAATACCGCTTGTTGCTCGGTCCAGTTAATTTTCAATCCGTTACGCATCTCGGCAAATTGCTCAACTATTTGCAAATCACTAGCCAAGTTCAATAACTCACTAAGTATCTGATCATCAATCAATTGTTTAGAAAAATCGACAATGATTTCTTGCCGAGAGTCACTTAGAGTTCGATTAAAACGCTCGGCGCGAGTCGGGTCTTGACTAAACAAAGACTGCAAGGTTGTGTCACCGATACGACTCGCATGAGCCAAGACACGTTGCCAAACTTTAAAAGCCTCGTCAACCATTAATTAAAGGCTACTGACTAGGGTGAATGCTCGTGTCTAAGTCATCTGAGCGGTCTGGTGTTGCATACGGATTAGGCGCGTACATCACGTGGGGATTGCTGACTATCTATTGGAAGTTCCTAAAAGATTTTAATGCATTCGAATTAATCGGTTGGCGAGTTGTTACCTCGTCAATAATTTTATTAACAGTGATCATCTACACCAAGCGCCTTCGTTCGCTAGTGACGGCATTGCGTGACCCAAAACTGCGTTTACGAATCACACTTGCCAGCATCTTGCTATCAATCAACTGGACAACATATGTTTGGGCAGTCGTACACGAAAATGTGATCGAAACAGCGCTCGGTTATTTTATTTCTCCGCTGGCAACAATGATTATCGGGTTTGCCGTTTTACGTGAACCAATTCGCTCGGCACATCGCGCCGTAATTGCGTTTGCCGGCATCGCAGTGGTCATCCTCACCTACTCTTATGGCCGCCCACCATATTTGGCTTTAATTATTGCTGGCTCTTGGAGCGTCTACGGTTACTTAAAAAAACAAGTACCGCTTTCAAGTCTCGAGAGTCTTTCGGCAGAAGTGTTAGTGCTGTTGGCACCAGCAATCGGAATTTTGATTTGGGGTTTCAATCGATCTGACAGCGTTCGAAATATAGCGACGACAACCCAATGGACATTTGTGTTGTTCACTGGACTAATGACTGCTATTCCGCTACTTCTTTTTGGTGCTGCATCCCGAAGAGTCAGACTAAGTTTGCTTGGTCCAATGCAATATCTAGTTCCAACTTTTAATTTTTTTCTTGGTTGGTTGGCTTATAACGAAAAACTCGACACAACACGACTGGTCGGCTTTGCATTCGTGTGGTTTGGATTAGTTATTTTGATCACCGATTCGGTGAAATCCTCAAAAAACAGCCGAAACTAGACATTGCTGGTGATACGAAAAGCAGCACCAGTTAAAAGTAACTTCATCGAACTGACAAGCTCGGTTGTTCGGCGAGCATCTTTGTAAACCATATTAAATCTTGCGAGTCCTGCCAAGATAACGATCAGCATGTCCTCAAGCGATTGTGCAGAAATACCTGAGTTAATTTCACCTCGATTAACAGCGGTATTGCACATCTCTAGCAAAATCGCACTGATTTGACCACGCACTGGACGAACGGCTTCCAAAACTTCAGGGTGACGGTGTGCTTCAGACGAAACGCTCAAGACGAAAGATACGACTGCTGGTTCGCGAACCGTTAGCGCAGCAAGCGCGTCAACCATTTTTGAGATGTTCTCTGAGATATCGACATCTTGGCTAATTGAACTCTGAATCGTTTGACAAACAAGCTCTTGCACATCTTTAAACACGGCTACATACATTTCGACTTTGGACGGAAAGTAGTGATATATCGCTGCTGTTGTGATGCCAACACTTTGGGCAAGTTTCTTATTTGTAGTCGCGTCAAAACCTTCAGTGGCAAATGAGCGTCGCGCTTCAATTAAAAGACGCTGACATGTATCAACACCCACAAAACTCGCTGGACGACCCAATTTTGACATTACTAAAATAATACTTAGTTAGATAGCCAGCAGCCGAGTCAGAGCGACCGCCAATTCAACTGGACGATCACCTTGCACAGAGTGCCCTGCGCCTTCAACCACAATCACTTGTGCGTTTGACTTTCGACGCAAGAGTTCGACAACATCGGCGTCATCTACAACCGGAGAAGTACCGCCACGCACAAGAGTGAAGGGGCACTTAAGGTTCGAAACGACTTCCCAGAGTGCAGAGAGCCGCTCAAGTCGCTTGCCTGAATCTTCTGGCGATGGATGAGTTGATCGGTCATATCTCCACTGCCACGAGCCATCAGTTTGTTGCTTTGCATTGTGCAAGATTCCGCGGCGCATTGAACTCTCTGATCTGGTCGGATTATGTTCAATGGTGCGAGCTAACAATTCTTCAAAACTCGCAAATGTTTGTGGTCCATTAACAAAATCAGTTATCGCTTTTGTTTTTTGCGAATTCACACCAGGAGTAATATCGACACTTACGAGCGACTTGACTAAATCAGGACGCTGACCAGCCAAAGCAAGACTGGTTAATCCACCTAGCGACATGCCAACAACAAGTCGGGTTTTTGGTGCCCAAGTTTCAATCGCGGTTGCAACGTCAGGTGCAAGAACTGCAGGTTCATAGATTCCGTCGATACGCCAAGACGAATAACCATGCCCAGGCATATCTATTGCGAGCAAAGATACGCCCATCGCCAAAGCAACAGTGTCCCAAGTGTGAGCATTTTGTGCGCTGCCATGCACCAAAACAAGCTCTGGTGAATCTGTGCCCCACTTCAACGCGCTTAGTTTTCGGCCGTCGGCAAGTGCAAGCGAAACACGTTCTACTTTTGGTACTGCTGAAACTTTTAGCGAATACTCAGAAACATTTTCGCCAAACATTGAAAATTCGTCGTAGT
>JAEMRY010000124.1 GCA_016463105.1 Ilumatobacteraceae bacterium
CACGAGCATGAACTATCGCAATTTTGATGCCGAAACTTTAGAACGCGAATACACGCCGGCATCTCGTGTAGAAAATATTCAGGTTTATTTGGATAGCTATACCCAGCGAGGCCAATCAGCGCGCCAAACTATCTCACATCAAAAATTAACTTACGGAAACCACCCCGATGAATGGCTTTGGTATGCGCCAGCCGGCGATACACAAAATAATGACGTGCGAGTTGAGCCGCTAATTATTTTCGTACACGGAGGCTTTTGGAGAAGACTTTCTGCCGATGATGGCACTTTTCTGACGCCAAAATTTCATGAACTTGGCTTCAGCACGGCTTGTGTCAATTACTCACTATGCCCGACCGAAACTTTAGATGTACTTGTAGATCAAACATCGCGGGCGATTAAGTTTTTATCAACCCGGCATCACGCCAAAAACACAATATTGATCGGACATTCTGCTGGCGCTCAATTAATAGCAATGGCGATGTGCGAGAAGTCGGCTTCGCAATTCGCCACTGCGATATTCGTCTCTGGAGTGTTCGACCTCGAACCAATCATTCATATGTCGGTCAATGATGCCGTAAAACTAGATCTCGAATCTGCTCGGCGTCTCTCGCCTATCAATTTCACCACTCAAGCCAAGAACACCCCTATTGCAGTGATTTGGGGTGAGAATGAAACAAACGAATTCAAACGACAGTCACGAGAGTTCGCGACAACTTGGTCTTCTTCGCCTAATCATTCATCGGCCAAAACTCGAGAGATCACCGGTCGAAATCATTTTGATGTGCTCGACGAACTTGCTAGTCCTGGTGTAATAGGTTTGGCAGATGCGTAAAAACCCAAATTTATTGGGTGTGATATTGATTTTTGTAAGCAGTATCGGTTTTGGACTCTCTCCGACTTTTGCAAATTTTGCCTATGACAGCGGTGCAAGTGTGGTCGGAACACTGCTCGCGAGATTTAGTGTGGCGACTTTACTGATGCTCGTGGTTAGAAAAGTTTCATCACAAGAAACATCATGGCCAAAGCCGATTTTATTTTTCAAATTATATTTGCTCGGTGCCTGTGGATACTTTCTCGCCACGTTGTTGTATTTCACTGCACTCAAAAATATCGACAGTGGACTGGCGATTGTGATCGTCTCATGCGGGCCAGTAATCGTCGTGCTGTTGTCATGGTGGTTGCTTGGCACTAAACCAAGTCGAATAATTATTATTTGTTTAGTGTCAACATTCGTTGGCGTCGTAATTGCTGCGGGGCAAGTTGGCAGCGGCGACACATTTAGTGTTGTGATGGTCTTGATAGTCGCAGTTGTTTATTCGTTTTATGTAGTTTTTAGTTCACAAGTATTACCGAAGGTTGATTTGCTAACTGGCGTGTCAATCGTGATGTTTGGAGCGGCAAGCTCATTTGCGATTTATTATTTTGTAGCACCATCCTCTGTGCCAATGGATTTTCCTGGCACTACGAATGGTTGGGTAAGTGTTCTACTTCTTGCAGTCGTTGCGACCGTGATCCCAACTGCATCGCTTTACGCCGGAATGAAATTGATCGGCACAGGCAAGACTGCCGTGATTCAAACCTTCGAACCAGTCTCTTCGATAATTGCCGGTGTCATTTTTTTGGGTGAACCGCTTACAACGCCTCGCATAATTGGCGCGATTTTTGTAATTGGGGCCGTTGGCCTTCTTGCCGCATCAGAATCACGCAATGGGGCATCAATCCCTCACTAGTAACTCACGGCGATACCGTTAAAGCGATGTCAAATTCACTTTGTGTCATCGGTGACTTCGCTTGGGATGTATTAATTCGCACGAACAACAATCTGCTTAAAGGTGGAGACTCGTTCGGTGAAGTGATGCTTACTCCCGGTGGAAGCGCGGCGAACTTAGCAGTGTGGGCTCGGCGATGCGGTCTCGACACACACTTCATCGGCAAAGTCGGTCGCGATCGCTTTGGCCAACTTGCCCGCGAAGATCTTGAAAATGAAAAAATTATTCACCATCTTGTCGAAACCGATGCTCATTTAACTGGCAGTGTCGCAGTCTTCGTTGATCAAACCGGCGAACGAAGTATGGTCTCGGGACACGGCGCAGACTTTTATTTAATCCCATCTGAGTTGCCAAAACAGATAATTACAGCATCTGCTCATCTTCACTTGACTGCTTGGAGTTTCTTTACAGACCCACCGAGGTCTGCTTCTCGCACTGCTGCGCAAATCGCGCGGCAAAATGGTTCAACAATCTCGTTTGATCCAGCATCCTTTCAGATGATTCAAGAGATGGGTGTAGAGCAGTTTTTATCTTGGACAAAAGATCTTGATATCAATATCCTCTTTCCAAATTACGACGAAGGCCGCGTACTCACTGGTTTTGACGACCCTGACGACATCCTTAAATCACTGGCAAAAATATATAACGACGCTTTGATTATTTTAAAACTTGATGCCGATGGTGCTCTTGTGTTTGACGGCAAAACCTCAACACAAATTGCCCCTGCGACGAACAACCTTGTCGATGCGACGGGTGCTGGCGATTCATTTGCTGGTGCGTTTCTTGCGCATTACCTCCGATCAAATTCGGCTGTTGATGCAGCGATATATGCAACAAAAGTTGCCGCATGGGTTATTGAACACCTTGGTGCTCGCCCAGCAGCAGATGCTCGCCTGCAACAAATTATTAGCGCTGGTTAAAAA
>JAEMRY010000051.1 GCA_016463105.1 Ilumatobacteraceae bacterium
CAATGCTGGCAAGGGTTTCATGAGTTACTAAGGTTTGTGCGTGAGTGATCTTTCGTTTAATCCTTTTGACCCTGCGTTTCGCCAAGACCCTCATCCGATTTACGATCGGTTGCGCACAGAACAACCAGTTCACAAAACGCCAATCGGTTTTGTGGTGCTCACGCGATACGAAGACGTTGTAAACACACTTCGCAATAATGATTTCAGTCGCGATATTGAATTAAATGCGAACTTGCCAGAGACTCCAACTCGAAAATTTAAACGAGAAAATATTCGCAGCAAATCAATCTTGAATCTGGATCCTCCAGATCACACTCGCTTGCGACGATTAGTTTCAAAGTCGTTTACGCCAAGCGCAATTGAAAAATTGCGACCAAGAATTCAAGCCCTCGTAGATCAATCACTAAGCAACGCCAAGAAAACGGGCCACCTCGAACTAGTTGAAGAACTCGCTTTTCCAGTGCCATTTCAAGTGATTTCTGATCTGTTGGCGATGCCAACAGACCGCGGAAGCGAACTACGTGAGTGGTCACAAATAATTACTGCGACTCTTGAGCCAACAACTGGAGTAGAAGATCTCGAATTAGCAGAAGTCGCGATAGACAAAATGCGACCATACCTCGAAGAAATAATCGAAGACCGTCGACACAATATGGGCGACGATATGTTGTCTTCGTTAATTGCTGTTGAAGAGCAAGGCGAGAAACTAAATAACGATGAACTGATGTCGTTCGTAATTTTGCTTTACATTGCTGGTCACGAAACAACCGTAAATCTGATTGGCAATTCGGTGCACGCGTTACTCACCCACCCCGAGCAATTAGCCACGATGCGTCGTGAGTCATGCACTCAAAACATGGTGGATGAATTATTGCGCTATAACGGGCCGGTGCAACACACAATTCGCACGCCGATCGTTGATGTCTTGCTTAACGTTGACGGGCAAGAAGTCAAGATCAACAAGGGCGCTCTGGTGCTGGCAAGTTTGGCTGCAGCGAATCACGACTCAAGCGTGTTTGCGAACCCGCACAAACTAGATTTTTCGCGCCACAACTCGAATCGGCATGTTGCGTTCTCGGCAGGTGTGCACTATTGCCTTGGTGCATCTTTAGCCAAGCTTGAAACCGAAATCGCAGTTGGAACCCTGGTGCGAGAGTTTAAAAATATTCAGATCGAGGGCGAACCACAATGGCGCGACCGACTAACTATTCGTGGGGCAATAAAACTTAATTTGCTAGTTAGCTAGTTATTTAGTTAGTTAGCTAGCCGGCGATATCTACGAGGTGATAACCAGTTTTGCCTTTACGCAGCAATAACCAACGTCCGTGCAACAACGTAATCTTTGAAAGATTCGTTTGATCATCAATTTGATCACCATTGGCACGCACACTGCGCTGAGTTATTAAGCGCCGAGCCTCGGTGTTAGATGCAGCAAGTTTTGTTTCGACCAACACCGCCACCGCGTCGCTAAGCGCCGCCGCACCCATCTGTGTCACGGTGACTTCGCTGGCAATTAAATGCATTGTGGCTTGAGTTGCCGACATCGGATTAGCGCCAAACAAGACTGCTGCTGCTTGTTCGGCGGCTTCGGCGGCTTCTTCGCCGTGCACGAGTGATGTCAACTCACGAGCCAAACTTCGCTGACCGATTCGCGACTCAGGTGTGCGTTGTTGCTCAGCAACTATTTCTTTAATCACTTCGATTGGATGCAACGAAAACTGCATCAACATTTTTTCGATATCGGCGTCGGCAATCTGCACCCAATATTGGCGAAACTGATACGGCGAAGTGCGACGAGCATCTAGCCATACGGCACCGTCGGCTGTCTTGCCAAACTTTGTGCCATCGGCTCGTGTAACTAGCGGCCATGTCAGACCATAGGCCGATCGACTGAGACGCTTACGAATTAGATCGATACCTGCAGTGATGTTTCCCCACTGATCTGAACCACCCATTTGCATTTCGCAATCATGATGCTCTGCGAGATGACGAAAGTCGTTGGCTTGCAACAACATATAACTGAACTCGGTATACGACAAGCCATTGGTTTCAGCGATGCGACTCTTTACTGAATCTTTAGCCAACATCTGATTAACCGTGATGTGTTTGCCAACCTCGCGAAGAAAGTCGAGCATCGAAATTTTGCGAGTCCAATCGGCGTTGTCAACCAGCGTCGCCTGAGTTGGACCTTTCTCGAAATCTAAAATTCTCTCTAATTGTCGTTTAATATTTTGAACATTGTGCTGAAGTGTTTCAACATCCAATAAATTGCGTTCTTCACTTCGCCCAGAAGGATCGCCGACCATGCCAGTTGCTCCCCCAGCCAAAGTAAATGGGCGATGACCAAGCAGTTGCAAACGCCGCAGAGTTATTTGCCCTAGCAAATGACCGATGTGCAGAGAATCAGCAGTCGGGTCAAAGCCAACATATACACCCAATGACGATTGCGTGGCGCGAGCAGTTAATGCAGCGCGATCTGTGCTGTCGTGAATTAATCCTCTGGCAGCAAATTCTTTAACAAAATCTTGCGCCGATGCCATTTCGTCAATAATAGGCGTTATCAGTTCACCAGTGTTGCAACACGGGCGCGCATAACCGTTATTGCGGCGCTCAATTCGATGGCTTGTGCGGCACCAGGTATCGGTCCACCACCACCTTGAGTTGATCGACGCGAAATACCAACACCAGGTTGCAACAACGATGCAGCATCGGCACCAAGTTTTTCGTCGGCGGTGACTAATTGCGAAAGTTTCACAGAGTCACGAATTGATTTGCTAACAAGCGCACCGACATGGGCGTGTGCCTCACGAAATGGCATGCCACGAGCGACAAGCCACTCGGCAAGATCTGTTGCACCCAACAACTCTGAATCGGCGGCGCTCTTCATCGTCTGCGTATTGAAGGTCGCTGTCGAAATCATGCCAGCGAGCGCTTGCAGTGCGAGCCCAACTTGATTTACCGAATCGAATAACGGCTCTTTATCTTCTTGCAAATCGCGGTTATAGGCAAGTGGTAATCCTTTGAGAGTTGCCAGCAGTCCGGTCAGATTGCCAATCAATCGACCAGATTTTGCGCGCGCAAGTTCGGCGATGTCGGCATTCTTTTTTTGGGGCAACATCGAAGAACCAGTTGAATAAGCGTCATCTAGAACTGCAAAACCAAACTCTTGAGTCGTCCAAAGCACCCACTCTTCACCCAGACGCGATAGATGAACGCCGATCAGTGTGAGATCAAAAAGTGCTTCTGCAACAAAGTCGCGATCAGAAACTGCATCCATTGAATTATTAAATCGACGCGCAAAGCCAAGTTCTTTTGCAACAAAATCAGCATCAAGTGGCAAGGATGAACCAGCGAGTGCACCAGCACCCAGCGGTGAAACATCTAGACGCTCAATAGTTTGAGTCAGACGATCAACGTCACGCAACATTGCCCAAGTGTGTGCGGCAAAATGATGTGCAAGCAACACAGGTTGCGCACGTTGCATATGTGTATAGCCCGGCAAATATACCCCGTCACTGCCCCAGCCTGATTCGCCGGCTCGTTTGTTTAAAACTTCGCAGAGTTCAAGCGTCAGTTTGGCGATGTTGGCCAATTCGCGCTTGCACCACAAACGCAATGCAGTAGCAACTTGATCGTTGCGGCTTCTGCCTGTGTGCAATTTTGCGCCAGTGTCGCCGGCGATTTGCGTGACACGCCTTTCAATTGCTGTGTGTATATCTTCGTCGCTAGCGACAAAAACAAATTTATCGTTCGCAAATTCGTTGGCAACTGTTTCGAGTGCCGTCACTATCTTTTCACCTTCGATTTTGCTAATGATCTGTGAATGAACAAGACCTTTGACATGTGCAATAGAACCAGTGATGTCGTCGCGCCATAATTTCTGGTCAAACGACAGGCTCTGGGTAAACTTCATTAGCGAATCTGCCGGATTAGATTCGAATCGTCCGTGCCAAAGTGGTTGATCAGCCATTGTCGAGGCCTGCGAGTTCACGAATATCTTTTGCAAGTTGTTTAGCCGTATGTTTTGAACTTGCCACGCACATCATTGTGTCATCACCGGCAACGGTGCCGAGTAATCCTTTAAGTCGCGAACGGTCAAGTGCTGATGCAACTACATGCGCACATCCTGGCGGTGTACGCACAACCACAATCGGTTCATTAAATTGCACGTCTGCCACCCATTCGGCAAGAACACGCCTCAACTGCTCGGGCGGGGCAAGACGATCTGGTTCGAACTCGGGTATTGCATAGGTCGTCTCGCCAGCAGAAGTGCGAACCTTCACTGCTCCGAGATCTTCGAGGTCACGCGAGACGGTTGCTTGTGTTGCGGCGATGCCTTTTTTCTTTAGCAACTCACGCAATTGTGGTTGACTCGTGACCGTCTGCGAACTCACGAGTTTGGCAATTAATTGTTGACGTTGAACTTTAGAACTCACAGCGTTACCCCCATTAAATGTGCAAGCAGCCCTCTTGCTGCGTGCATACGGTTGTGTGCTTGCGTAACAACTCGACTTTGCGAGCCGTCAATAACTTCGCCAGCAACTTCAACACCTCGATGCGCCGGTAGACAGTGCATAAAAATTGCATCTTTAGTTGCAACCGACATGACGTTGGCATCAATGCAGAAATCTTTGAAGTCAACTAAGCGTTTAGCGGTTTCGGCTTCTTGTCCCATTGAAACGAATACATCTGTATGCACAGCATGAGCACCAGTCGCCGCAGTTTGAGCTGATTCGAATTGATTGATAGATGCAGCACCAAGATCTGCAATGCGAGTCAACTCACTATTGCTCGCACCGTAACCCACTGGGCAACCGAGACGAATATTCATGCCCTCAAGTGAGCACGCCTCAACTAAAGATCGCGCAACATTGTTGTAATCGCCGATCCATGCGACCGTTTTTTGTCGCAGATCACCAAGTTCTTGGCGCATCGTCAGAACATCTGCAAGTGCCTGCAATGGATGTGACTGTTCGCTCAACATATTTATGATCGGCACACTCGAAACTGCCGCCATGCGTTGCAATACAGAGTGAGCAAATACTCGCGCTGCAACAACGTGGTGATATCCGGCCATTATTCTCGTTACATCTTCGACGGTCTCGCGCTGGTCAAACCCCACCTCTTCACCTCTTGTAAAAATTGGATGACCACCAAGTTGTACGACAGCCATCTCCATGCTTTGGCGCGTGCGATTAGATGGTTTTTCAAAAATTAGAGCGACACCCTTTCCCGCGAGTGGACTGCCAAGCATCGAGATATCTGCTTGTGCAAGATCCATGACCGTGTTTAGATCTCTCGCAGTTAGATCTGTGATGTCCAAAAAATGACGCACCGTCATAACACCACCTTCATGATCTCAATCGCTTCATCGATCTCTGCCGAACTAACCGTAAAAGGTGGCGCGAAGCGCAAAGCGTGACTCGTCACCCCGTTCACAACTAGCCCGAGATCGAGTAATTGTGTGGCGATCTTTTTTGCATCTAGTTCTGGTTTGAGTTCGGCCGCCAGCAATAAACCACGCCCACGCACTTCAACAACACTGTTTATAGTTCGTAGTTTGGCTGACAACTCTTCACCTTTTTGTTGCACCACCGCTGGCGCATCCATGTCGATCATTAGTTGAATCGTCGCACGAGCTGCAGCAGTCGCAATCGCCGTGCCACTAAATGTGCTGCCGTGATCGCCTGGTTTAAAAACACTTGCAACCTCTTTAGTTGCCCACAAAGCACCGATCGGCATGCCATTGCCCATTGCTTTGGCCAGCATCACGACATCTGGTTTGATATCTGCGTGCTCAAAGCCAAACCATTTGCCGGTTCTCGCAAAACCAGTTTGCACTTCGTCGATCATCATTAAGATGCCACGCTCAGTGCAAAGTTTTCGGACTGCTTGCAAATATTCGACAGATGCCGGAATGACTCCGCCTTCACCTTGCACTGTCTCGAGCAGAACTGCAGCTACTGACGCATCAAGCGATGCTTCTAGAGATTTGATGTCATTAAATACGACGTGGCGAAAACCTTCTGGCATCGGCGCAAACGGTTCATGCTTTTCTGGCTGGCCGGTCGCCGCGAGTGCTGCAAGAGTACGACCATGAAAACTACCGAGTGCACTGACAACTACATGCTTGCCACGACCACCGAATTTTCGCGCGAGCTTGATGCCCGCCTCATTGGCCTCGGCACCAGAGTTGCAAAAGAAAACTTGACCAGCATTTTTTGCGCCAAACGATTCACTGACAAGTTTGTCGACCATCATCGCAGTCTGAGTGGCAACAGGATTAGAAAAAAAGTTGCTGACATGCAACAACGTGTTGGCCTGATGTGCAATCGCTGCGGCTATTACCGGGTGACTATGACCCAACGAAGTAACGGCAATGCCGCACAAGAAATCTAAATAACGCTTGCCGTTGACATCCCACAACTGCGTGCCTTGACCACGCTCGAACATCACTTGTGGTGCACCAAACACAGGCATGAACGGACAATCAGGTCGACCACCAAGAAGTTTTGTTGCTGTCTGACTTGTGGCGAAAGCGTGTGTTTGTTTTTCGGTCATGATCTCGTCTTATCCTTTTGAAACCATCGTGCCGACACCAGAGTCAGTAAATAATTCGAGCAGCAACACATGTGCGATTCGCCCATCCAAGATGTGTCCACGATGTACGCCACGATCAATAGCGGCGATACAACTCTCAATTTTTGGAATCATTCCGCCTTCTATTGATCCAGATGCAAGCATCGTTCGCAGTTGCGATGTCGTTGCCTGGCGAACTATTGAACTCGGGTCACTCTTATTAGTTCTTAGACCATCAATATCGGTGAGATAAATCAATTTCTCAGCACCAAGCGCCTGCGCAAGTGCGCCAGCAGCAGTGTCAGCATTGATGTTGTAGGCCTGTCCAGATGAATGACTGCCGAGCGTTGCCACAACTGGCACACGCGAATCAGCAAGCAATTCTTTGACAATTGTTGCGTCAACTTTTGTTATGTCGCCGACGAAACCAAGTTGTTGATCACGTGGTGCGACAACAAACATTTTGGCGTCGTGACCCGAAACCCCAACTGCAGGTGCTCCATGCAAATTAACTGCCGAAACGATTTGTGGATTAACCGTGCCCAATAAAACCATGCTGACGATTTCCATTGTCTCTGCATCGGTGACTCTTAATCCGTTATGAAATGTTGGGGTCTTTCCGAGGCGCTCCATTAGCGCCGAGATTTGCGGCCCGCCGCCGTGCACAACAACTGGCTTGATACCGACTGCGTGCAACAATGCAATATCTTTAGCAAAAGCGCCAAGCGCGTCATCGTCGGTTGCGCCAGCCAGAGCATTGCCACCGTATTTGACGACAATTGTTTTTCCGGCGAACTGTTGAATGTACGGCAAGGCCTCGATTAACAGATTTGCAGTTTTTGTTGGCTCAACAATCACGGAAATATTCCAACTTGACTTAACCCAAATGTTTCATCTAACCCGAGTGCAACATTGGCTGCTTGCACTGCCCCACCCGCGGCACCTTTGGCCAAATTATCGATCGCACATAGCACGATCACATATTGTGTTCGCTCGTCATAACGCGCCGAAAGATGCGCGCTGTTTGAACCAAGCGTGGCTTTTGTCGACGGTGATGCAGGTCGCACAACTATGAACGGTTCTTTGACATATGCACGATTTAAAACTGCGAGCAACGAGGCCGTGCTCGTTGTGTCTGGGTTAACTGGTCGGGCATAGCAAGTCGCAAGGATTCCGCGATTCATCGGCGCCAAGTGTGGCGTAAACAAAACTTGTGCACCCGTGACCTGTTCAATTTCTGGAGTATGGCGATGATCTAATAACCCGTATGCCGTGAAATCTTCGTCGACTGTGCAAAATAAATTGCTATTTTTTGCTGCACGACCGGCACCTGAGACACCAGATGCAGCGTCAACTATGACTCCAGTTGTAGAAATAACTCCGGCCTTGACTAGTGGCGTGAGCGCCAAACTCGCCGCAGTTACATAACATCCAGGCGTGGCGATTAATTTTGCTTGCTTTAACTCTGAGCGATATAACTCTGGCAAACCATAAACAGCCGACTTAAGCGCTGCTGGTTGTGTGTGATCAAAGCCATACCAAGTTGGATAAAGCGATGCATCTTTTAAGCGAAACGCTGCACTGCAGTCAACGACTAATCGAACTTTGCCCAACAACTGTGGCACAATTTCTAAGCTCGCCTCATGCGGTAAAGCCAAAAACACAACGTCACATTTAAGAGTTGCTTCGAGTGAATACTCGTCGAAAATCAAATTTGGATACGCCGATGTCAAACTCGGATATAGCGATGACGCGAGTGAACCGGCTTGCGAATCACCAGTTGCATAAACGACTTTGAACTCAGGGTGCATGGCGCAGATTCGCAATAGCTCTGCACCTACATAGCCCGAACCACCCAAAATACCGACAGAAATCATATCTGTATGATTATACGGGCGACTGCATAACTATGCAACAACCCTTTTGGGGGTCTTTTTGGCAGTTACTAATTGCTGCTCTTGACACGCTTGTCGCACATGACAACCAGCAAAGTGGTCATTTACGAGACCAAGTGACTGCATCGCGGCATACATCGTGGTCGGGCCAACAAACTTAAAACCTCGATCACGCAACGCTTTGGATAGAGCCGCAGATTCGGGGGTCGACGCTTTAATTTCTTTGATTTGTGTTGGCGCTTTGGTCTTGGATATGACTACCGGGTCTGGCCGAAACGACCAAACGAATTTTGCCAATGAGCCGAATTCTTTTTGCACTTCGAGCGTCGATTTAGCATTTTGTATCGCAGATTCGATTTTTCCGCGATGACGAACTATTGATTCATCTTTCATCAAGCGGTTCACATCACGCTGATTAAACCTTGCGACGATCTTTGGATCAAAACTGCGAAATGCACGGCGAAAAGATTCACGCTTACGCAAAATTGTCAACCAACTCAAACCAGCCTGAAAACCTTCTAGGCAAATTTTTTCGTACAACTGATTGTCATTAGTCACGGGTCTGCCCCACTGCAGATCGTGATATTCGATGTATTGGGCATCGTCACCGCACCAGAAGCAACGCTGTTTAGAATCTGCTCCTTTGATTAACGCCTTGACTTGTTTCACAATTGTCAATTACGAGAGAAAATTTCAAACCGTCCGAAATTGGGCACCAAGTTTCGTTGCCGCGTCTATACAGCGATTGCGAGTTGTCGAAACTTCGGCATCGGTAAGTGTTCGATCTTTGGCCTGCAATTGAAATCTGAATGTCAGGCTTCGGCTAGATGTTGATGATTCTTGTGCCTTCTCAGAAGCCCGGTAAACATCGAACAACGAAACCTCAACTAGTTCAGGCCCTGCTGCTTGGCGTAATACCTTAAGTAGAGAACTTGCCGCTTCGCTATGCGGAAGTGAAAACGCTAAATCAAAATCACTTCGTGGAAACCGACTAACAGATTTTGCTGTTGAAACTTTTGGAATTTCATTTAACAAAACCGACAAGTTAAGTTCAAAACACGCGACAGAAACATTGATGCCATGTCTTGCTAGTACTAATGGATCAATTTCGCCAACACTGCCAAGCAGTTGCTTGCCACGACGCAGAGACGCACTTCGAGTCTGGTGATATCCAGACTCAACACTCTTTTGATCTAATTGCGCCCCGAAGCCCATCGCTGCCGACAACTGGCTCCACCAATCCATTGCTAATTCGCTTGTCGA
>JAEMRY010000125.1 GCA_016463105.1 Ilumatobacteraceae bacterium
CCATCAGATTTGTTTGACCAATACGGCAGCGATGCTGTGCGATATTGGGCAGCATGTGCACGACCTGGTGTTGACACAACATTTAGTGAAGACCAAATGAAAGTCGGTCGCAAACTTGCAACCAAGCTGCTTAACTTAACTAAGTTCGTCCTCGGTTCAGGCGAACTCAGCGGTGATTCAAAACCAACTGACTTAATTGATCATGCGATGCTTACTCGCCTAGCCGCAGTTGTTGACGAAGCAACGACCGCACTTGAGCAATTTGATTATGCGCGAGCACTCGAACGCACTGAGGCATTTTTCTGGTGGTTCTGCGATGACTACGTCGAATTGGTAAAAACTCGCGCTTACAGTGCCGGCGAAGAATCTTCGTCGGCACGAAGTTCTTTGCAGCGCGCGTTGAGCGTATTGCAACGACTGTTGGCACCAATGTTGCCGTTTGCTACCGAAGAAGTTTGGTCATGGTGGAAGTCGGATTCAATTCACTTACAGAACTGGCCAACCGCCAACGAGACGCTTGCAGATTTTGCCGTGTCAGAGAATGCAAGTTCACTTCTTGATGCAACTTGTGTTGTGTTAGCAGCAGTGCGCCGCGCTAAAACTGAAGCCAAAGTTTCTCAACGCGCCGAAGTTGCTGAGTTGGTCGTCACAGCATCGCCAGCAACGATTGCGCTGCTACAAGCAAACATTCTGGATCTACGAAACGCCGGAGTGCTGCAAGAAATAAAATTTATAGCATCAAGTTCACAAACAATCGCCCAAGAGATCGACGCTCAAATAACACTCGCAACGCCACTAACCTAAATACCAGATGGCACGGCAAAAAAGAACAAACAACGGCCTTCGTCCACGCCCAAAACAGCACTATTTCGTTTTGGCACTAAATATTTTTGTTGTGATTTCGCTGATTTCTGCTGGATTAAGTCTGCTTTGGGTCAATGGGCGTATTAGTCAGCGACTCGTTGTCACCCTTAATAATGCCAAAAAGTCAGCGAAGCCTTTGTCGGATGAAATTACTTCAGGCACCGACTGGAACCTAGACACCCAAAGTCTTGACGCCAAGAATTTTCTATTAACTGGCTCAGACAACGGGGCATGCACCAACTCAAATAGTAAAACTTCTGGCGGCATCGGCGACCGAACGAATTTTGGCGAGCGCAGTGACACAATCATGATCATTCGCATAGATCCAAGTTCGAAACGTGCCGCGATACTTTCGTTTCCAAGAGACTTGTGGGTCGACATCGCTGGCACAACTCGACAAAACAGAATTAACTCAGCATTTAAAAGCACCGACCCAAATAGGCTCGTCACAACAATTGAAGAAAACTTTAATATTCCCATTGATCACTACGTGAATATAAACTTTTGTGCCTTCAAAGAAATCGTTACAGCAGTAGATGGCGTCAAGGTTCCATTTTTGTTTCCGACACGAGATAAACAAACCGGCTTAAATGTCACTGCACCGGGCTGTATCAACTTTGATGGTGATACAGCACTGGCATATGTTCGTTCAAGATCTGGCTATAGATATTTTAATACGACAAAACAAAAATGGGAAGAAGATCCAACTGGCGACCTAGGTCGAATTAGTCGTCAGCAAGACTTCTTGCGACGTTCAATGCAACGTGCGCTTGACAAAGGTTCTTCGAGTCTCTCAGTGGCCAACAACTTGTTGAACGCAGCGCTCAAAAATGTAATCACCGATGATCAACTCACACCTCGTGGCATGTTGACACTCGCCCAGGCGATGCGCGATTTAAACACGCGCACGGTTGCCACGTATACGATCGAGTCTTATCCAAAACGAATTGGTGAGATGTCTGTTTTGATTCCTTCAATTAAGTCGGAAACAATGCAACAAATCTTGGGGATTTTTCAAGGCAAAACTGCTCTCACTGTGCAAGGCGCCGCGATGCATAAAACAGAAGACTTGAAAATTCAACTGATAAGTCAGCGAACAGTCATCGGTAAAACGATGTCGCCGACCACGACAATTCCAAATACAACACCATCACAAAAGACAGTCGGTGTTGTACCACCCAACGATCCAGCCTGCCGCTAAGCGAATTGCGGTCACGATAAAACTTTCGTGAGTACAATTGCGCGGGGGCACTAAATGGAGATTCTGAGAGCAATAATTCTCGTTGGCGTTTCATATGCGCTCGGTACATTTCCAAGTGCGGCAATCGTTGCTGGGCGCAAAAATCTTGACATCACAAAGGTTGGTTCTGGAAACCCCGGCGCTTCAAATGTGATCCGCAATCTCGGATGGAAAACCGGTCTAGCGGTCTTTTTATTGGACATGGCTAAAGCGGCGCTTGCTGTCGGTATTGCATGGGGCATCACATCAGATCAACGAGGTCCGTTGTCATATATATGTTTGTTCGCAGCAATCCTTGGGCACTCTTACCCAGTCACGCGCAAATTTAAAGGTGGCAAAGGTGTCGCCTGCGGTGGCGGTGGAATGTTCGTGCTGTTTCCGCTGACCAGTTTGGTTTTATTCAGTTCATGGTTCGTACTAACAAAGACGACCCGCAAAGCGTCGATTGCATCGCTGACTATTTCAATCGCCTTGCCATTTGGTATTTATTTTGAAGGGGCCGAAAACTGGGAGATCGCCGCCACGGTTGCACTCGTTGTGTTTATCATTGCTAAACA
>JAEMRY010000126.1 GCA_016463105.1 Ilumatobacteraceae bacterium
TTAAGCCAAACTTCATATTCGTGTCAGCAGAAGGCGAAATGCCCGAATGTGATTGTTTCATGGGGATTCACTATTCTCGCCCATAGGCAATGAGATGAACGAATCAAAAAGCGACTGAAGATGTGAGGAACTGTGTCTAACGAGAATCATGTGATTGATGCTCTGGGGTATGAGCAACGAAAGTTTCCGCCACCTGCAGCATTCAAAGCCGATGCGATTATCTCTGATCAAAGTCTCTATGCAGAAGGCGAGCGAGACTTCGCCGAATATTGGGCGCGTCACGCTCGAGAATTGATTTCATGGTCACAGCCATTTACAAAAACTCTCGAATGGGATTTGCCATATTCCGAATGGTTTAGTGACGGAACACTCAATGTTTCATATAACTGTCTAGACCGACACGTTCTTGCAGGTCGTGGTGAAAGAGTTGCTTTTTATTGGGAGGGTGAACCTGGCGATTCACGCGTCATTACATACGCCCAACTTCTTGATGAAGTGCAGAAATTCTCTAATGTTTTGAAAAGTCTCGGTGTCGAAAAAGGTGATCGAGTAAATATTTACTTGCCGATGATTCCTGAGGCTGCAGTTGCGATGTTGGCCTGTGCTCGAATCGGTGCGGCGCACAGCGTTGTATTTGGTGGTTTTTCTGCGCAAGCGCTTTCAGATCGGATTAATGATGCCGAAGCAAAGTTATTGATCACAGCAGATGGCGGCTGGCGTCGTGGAGAAGTTTTTCCACTTAAGTCGCAAGCCGACGAAGCACTTAAAACGACAACAACAATTGAGCATGTTGTAGTGGTCAAGCGTGGCAACAACGAAGTCTCAATGACTCCTGGTCGAGATGTTTGGTACCACGAAGCGATGTCTACGGCTGAAGCAATATGTGAAGCCGAACCAATGGAAGCCGAACATCTGCTGTTTTTGCTTTACACATCTGGCACAACGGGCAAGCCAAAAGGCATCATGCATACAACTGCTGGCTATCTGACTCATGTCACGACGACATTTAAATATGTATTTGATCACAAGCCACAAACAGATGTTTTTTGGTGCACAGCCGACGTGGGTTGGGTGACTGGTCACAGTTACATCGTTTATGGGCCATTAGCGAATTGCGCAACACAGATTATGTACGAAGGTGTGCCGAATTTTCCGGCTAATGATCGAATTTGGCAAATCATTGATAAATATAAAGCAACTATTTTTTACACTGCGCCGACTGCAATTCGTACTTATATGAAGTGGGGTGCACAAGAGCCCGCCAAACATGATTTAAGTTCATTGCGATTGATCGGCACCGTTGGTGAGCCAATAAATCCAGAAGCATGGATTTGGTACAACGAAAATATTGGCGGTTCACGATGCCCGATTATTGATACTTGGTGGCAAACCGAAACTGGCGGAATGATGATTACTCCGTTGCCAGGTGTGACCGTTACGAAACCTGGTTCAGCGACGTTTCCGCTACCGGGTATTGGCGCCGAACTTGTAGATGAACAAGGCAACCGCGTGATGTCTGGTGGTGGATATTTAACTTTGACAACTCCGTGGCCCGGCATGTTGCGCGGAATTTGGAAAGATCAAAAGCGCTATCGCGAAACATATTGGAGCAAGTTTCCTGGGCGATATTTTGCAGGTGACGGCGCCAAACTCGATAGCGAAGGTTATTTGTGGTTGCTCGGTCGCGTTGACGATGTGATGAACGTTTCAGGCCACCGCATTTCAACAACTGAAGTTGAGTCGGCGCTCGTGTCGCACCCGAGTGTTGCTGAAGCCGCAGTTGTTGGTGCAAATGATGCAATGACCGGCCAAGCAATTATTGCTTATGTCACTTTGCGTAGCGGTTTAGAAGTTGACGAAAAAATTCTTCGCGAGCATGTGGCCAAAGAAATTGGACCAATTGCTAAACCCAAGATGATTTTCTTTACACCTGATTTGCCGAAAACTCGCAGTGGCAAAATTATGCGTCGGTTATTGCGTGACGTCGCTGAAGGTCGCAATATCGGTGATACAACAACTCTTGCCGATGCCTCAGTTGTTAGCGAACTACAGCGCCGGGCTACCGAATCGCCGACAGAAGATTAGTTAGTTGCGAACTAATCGCGAAAATTTATAAATTGCAGCGGCAAATCTAAATTTGCACCGCGCAACATAGCAATAGTTTCTTGCAGGTCGTCACGTTTTTTTGCCGTAACTCTGAGTTGATCGCCTTGAGTTTGGCCACCGACACCCTTTGGTCCTTTTTCTTTAATTAATTTATTTATCTCTCGTGCTTTATCTGCCGGCACACCAACTTTGATTGTCACAATTTGTCGGACACTTTCGCCAGTGGCTTGTTCGATTTTTCCCCAGTCAAGACTTTTCAGCGAAATATTTCGCTTGACAAATCGCTCTTCGAGTAAAACCTTAAGTGCTCGAAGTCGGTCTTCGCTAGATGTGCGCAGGGTGAGCACAAGATCTTTTTGTTCAATCTCAGAATTTGTGTCTTTAAAGTCGTAGCGATTTGCGAGTTCTCGCTGAGCCTGGTCAATTGCGTTTCGCAATTCTTGGCGATCAACTTCGGATACGACATCGAAACTTGGCATGGGGAAACGATACCTAAAAGAGATAGCGTGTC
>JAEMRY010000052.1 GCA_016463105.1 Ilumatobacteraceae bacterium
GCGTCGCGAACATCAAAAGCGCGTTTGGCGACTGGCTCTTGATCACTCCACGGAAAGTTAATCCACTGGTCTGTCATCTTCCAGACGTATTCACATTTGACAATTGATGCGGGCTTTTCGTATAACACAGCGATTCGCGATTCTTTAACTTGTCCATGACAAAAATCGTTAACTAATTTGAGCGTATGGCCAGTGTCGGCAACGTCATCAACAATCAAAATTCGTGAATCTTTAAGATCAATCAGATTTGGTACTGGAGGCAACACAATTGGTATCGGCAATCGCTCATCAACACCTGTATAAAACTCAACATTGAGTGTGTAAGTGTTTTTGACAGAGAGTGCATATCCGAGCGCCCCGGCAGCCATCAAACCACCACGCGCAATCGCCAAAATGATGTCAGGTTCATAACCATCATTAGCCACCTTGATGGCTAGTTCGCGACTCGCAACACCAAACGACTGCCATGTCATAATCTCGCGCTCTGATGTCAAAATTTTGACTCCTCTACATCGTGAAAATACGATTATAGATCATCAAATAGCATCAATACGATTCTTGGCTTTAGTTCTTGAAAGTTTTGAAATCTTCAAAATAATCTGGCCAACTTTTTGAGACGACCTCTGGGTTCTGCACGACTACCCCATCTACACGCAAGCCGATCAGAGCAAACGCCATCGCTAATCGATGGTCGTGATGTGTCGCAAGACTCGCCCCGACCAAAGGTGTTGGCGTGATCGTCAATCCATCTCGGTGTTCACTGATATTTGCCCCCAGTTTGCTTAATTCTGTGGCAAGATCTCCGATTCGGTCGCTTTCTTTGGCTCGAATGAAACTAACTCCGGTTATTTTCGTCGGAGATTCTGCAAATAGCGCAACTACGGCAAGGGTCGGCACACAGTCACTGATCTGCGACATGTCGATTTCAATGCCTCTGAGTTGCGTGTTCTTGTCACGAGTGATCTGAATGCCACTTCGTGTTTGGCGAACCCCACAACCCATCAACGAAAGCGCATCGAAGAATTCAACATCACGCTGCAAACTATTACGAGTCAGCCCGGCAATAGTTAAATTGCCACCAGTTATCGCTACTGCTGCACTTGGATAAGAAGCCGACGACGCATCGGGTTCGACTTCAAATGAAACTCCGCAATATTCTCCGGGGCTGACCCAAATCGCGTTCTCAGTCATTTCTGTTTTAGCACCAAAAGCTCGCATCACACCGATCGTCATATCTAGATACCCGCGCGAAACTATTTCGCCGCGCAACTCAATTTCTAAACCATCTGTCATATACGGCGCAATCATCATTAGGGCACTCGTAAATTGACTCGAAGTCGCCGAGTCAATTGCGATGCGTGCTTGCCACGACGAACCTCGTTGCACAGTCACTGGCAGATGACCAGCAACTTGCGAACAGGCAACCGAAACACCCAGACTTGAAAGTGCGTGATGCAGGTCTGCCATCGGACGACGGCGCAATGGGGCGTCACCGTCAATCGTTGTTTGCCCAACTCGCAAAGCACCAAGTGCAGTCAAGAATCGTGATGTAGTGCCAGCAAGACGGGTCTGCAAAATAACTGACTTTGTATCTTCTAAGTTCAACCCGCCACCAATAGTGACAGTGTTGTTAATTTTTGTCACGTCAATGCCAAGAGCCTGTAGCGAATCAAGCATCGCTTGAGTGTCATCACCAGGAGCACAATTTGAAATTACAGATTTCGAGTTGGCCAGCGCCGCACAAATTAGAGCACGATTTGTGATTGATTTTGAACCAGGAACTTTTAATATTTTGTCGTCACCAGCCTCGGTCATGAAACTGCTTGCACCGTCGGGCGAAATTTTCGCGCCATTAAACCACCACGAAACATTTCAGCACTGGCCTTATCAATAATCAATACAAGAATTCCGCGATCACCTTCGACTGAGTGAGACACTTCAAAGTTTGCGATGTTTACCCCTAGATCGGCAGCCAAAGTAAAAATTTCAGCGGCAGAACCCGAGCGGTCAGGAATCGGCACGCGCACTTCACACACATCCATAAGTTCATGCACACGACCTGGCAGGTTCGCTCGGGCGTGGCGAGCGGTTTGTAGGCGATTCAACAACTCATCGTTATCTTGTTTGTCGACGATTCTGCGCATCTCGGTTAAACCAGAAATCATTCCATCAAGTGCATCAAGAATGGCATCACGGTTCTCGCGGCAAATGTCAATCCAAATTTGTGGCTGACCCGATGCAACACGAGTCATATCGCGAAACCCACCGGCGGCAAGTCGTAAAACCGCAACGTGTTCTTCGGCCGTGATGTGAGCAAGTCCCATCAAAGTTGCCGCAGTTAAATGTGGCAAATGACTGACCACGGCTACAAGGCGGTCATGACGTTGCGCATCGAGCACCACAATTTCTGCACCCAGTGAAGTAATAATTTTTGCAAGTATCTCAAATGTCGAGTCGGCTGAATCAACAGAGGGCGTAAGCACCCAGACTGCACCTTCAAATAACAACTCATCGGCACCGTCAAGACCGGCAAGTTCACTGCCCGCCATTGGATGTCCGCCGATAAATCTAGGGTCACGCACTGCATCAACTACCGATGCTTTAACTCCCCCGACATCGGTGACGATTCCTTTTGTTTGAGTCAATGCAATTTGGGCCTGCTTAGGAATCGAAGAAACAGGTGTAGCAATAAAACTTATTTCAGCTTCAGGGTCAATGCCAATCGCACCAATAATCTTGCGTTCAAGTGCAGCCTCTGCCGTTTGGATATTTTCGTCACTACCTGTGACGTGAAAACCATTTTTTACCAATGCCAAAGCCAGAGATCCGCCAATAAGTCCGAGTCCTAAGACATTGGCGCGTCGTGTAACCACTTCTAAATTCTACCTGTGCGCTACTTTGCCGTGGCTTGATTTAATGACACGACCTCTGCAGTGGTTAATGCCCGCCATGATCCTGGGGCAAGAGTGCGATCTATCAACGGACCTATGCGCACGCGCACTAGCCGCTCGACTGGATGACCAACTGCTTCACACATTCGACGAATCTGACGATTGCGTCCTTCGTGAATAATGATCCGCAACACGCCAGGTTGCAATTGCCCAACTTGTGCTGGTTCTGTGAAACCGTCATCGAGTTCGACGCCGTCACGTAGTTTTTTTAAGGCAGATTCGCTTACTCCATTTTGTGAACATTCGACATGCGCTAAGTATTCTTTTTCAATACCGAAACTTGGATGCGTTAAGCGATGACCAAGTTCACCGTCATTGGTCATCAAAATCAGACCTTCTGTTTCAGAATCTAAACGCCCAACCGGAAACACTCTTGGCTCCATTGGCACTAGTTCAATTACTGTTGCTCGACCGTGCGTATCTTTGGCGGTTGTAATCACATCAACTGGTTTATTCAATAAGTAATAGACCAAACCTGGTGAAACCCCAATGGTGATGCCATCTACTTCAACCGAATCAGTTTCAACATTGACTCGACGACCAAGTATTGCTGTCTCGCCATTGACTCGCACGCGACCTTCGTCAATCAAGATTTCGCACTCACGCCGAGAACCCCAGCCAGTGCGCGCTAAAACTTTTTGCAGTCGTTCGCCATCGGTATTTGAAAACTCGCTCGAAGAATCGCCTGACACGTCTCTAGGTTTCTGGTGATGTCGGGTCGTCGGGCACAACACGCAAGCCGCGTTCAAGTGCTTCAACGACACTGGCATCTGGAATAAAGTCGGCGATTGACGGCAAGTTTTCGATTGACGCGATTCCGAGTCGCTCTAAAAATAAAGGAGTTGTGCCGAACATGACTGCTTGACCAGGACCATCATCGCGCTCAACTTCGGTGATGTATCCGCGTGCTTGCAAAGTTCGCATTACTGCCTCTGGATCCACACCACGAATCGCGGCGATTTGCGAACGCGATAAAGGTTGTTTATAGGCGATGATCGCCAATGTCTCAAGAGCGGCTGACGAAACTCTGGCCTGTTGCCCGTCGAGCACAAATCTCTCGACATATGGAGCAAGATCTGGATGAGATTGAAAACGAAATCCACCGGCAACTTTGACTAGTTGAAAGCCATGACCGGCTTCTTCGTAAGTCGCGGCGAGACGTTCGCAAAGCGCTTCAACTGTTGCTTGCGAAATTTCTAATAGCTGCGCCAAGAGATCTGGTGCCACTGGCTCCATTGCTACGAGAAGTATCGCCTCGAGGGCACGAACAACTTCAGAATCTAAATTATTGTTGTCAGTCATTATTTATGATCATCCTTCGTAATTGTCTATTGCGATTTCATCGTCTTGTATACCAAGCCAAGTGACTTCAATTTCTCCAAAACGCATCGCTTGATCTAGGTCAACTCGGCCTTGTTTGAAGAGTTCAAGAATTGCCAGAAACCGCACGACAATTTCGATTCGGTCGGTGATACCTGCTATTAGTTTTCTAAAAGTTATCCGCCCATCAATCCGAACTTGCTCAGAAACGAGCACTAATGCTTCGGCGACACTTGCACGAATCGGGGCGACGTGCTCAAGACCAATCACTGTTGGCGGTTTTTGCGCAGCCGCACGAAGAAACGCGCGTTGCAATCGCAATGGGCTGACACCTTCTAAAAGGTCTGGCATTAATGATGCGAATCGTTCTTCTGGGCCCGCCATGCGCGGAAAACTCAAATCAGCACGACTTACTAAATCACTAAACACCGAAGCTACATCTTTGAAAGTTTTGCAATCTAAAAGCCGCGCCAAAAGCAAATCGCGCTCTTCCCACATTGCGAGTTCTTCATCTAAATCACCATCATCTTTACCAGGCAATAACCGCCGTGTCTTTAGTTCGATGAGCGTGGCGGCGATCAACAAAAACTCAGTAGCCAGATCTAAATCGATTACAGGCATGCGTGAAACTTCTTCGAGATAAGCAGTCACAATGTTCGACAACGAGACTTCGTGAATATCTACTTCTTCTCGAAGAATCAGGTGCAATAAGAGCTCAAATGGGCCCTCAAATGTGGGGGTGGTTACCGCGTATTTCATCACTGCGAGATTACCTCCCCTGCTCAATCAATGCCGACAACTAAGGTTGCAATGTGACAAGAGTGCTTTCGTGTATTCAACCCACGGGTGAAGTTCACCTGGGCAACTACCTCGGCGCCCTGCGAAATTGGGTCTCTGGGCAACATAATGCTGATGTTTTTCATGGGATCGTCGATTTGCACGCTCTAACCGTGACGCAAGAGCCCGGCGTGATTGGCAGAAATACTTTGCAACTTGCCGCTGTGTTGTTTGCGGTTGGGCTTGACCCAGACATCGCGACAGTGTTTGTGCAGAGCCATGTTCCTGAGCACAGCCAATTGAGCTGGATTATGGAGTGCACCGTCTCGTTTGGCGAACTCAGCCGAATGACGCAGTTCAAAGATAAATCTGCCAAGCGTGAAGCCGAGTTTGTTTCTGCGGGTCTCTTTACTTATCCTGCCTTACAGGCGGCAGACATTTTGCTTTACGACGCCAACGAGGTTCCCGTTGGTGATGATCAACGACAACACATCGAAATAACTCGCGACATAGCGATTCGCTTCAACCATCGTTTCGGTGAAACCTTTGTAATCCCAAAGTCGGTGACACCCGCGAGTGGCGCACGGGTCATGGATTTATTGAACCCGACATCCAAAATGTCGAAATCTGGTGATGACGACTCAGGTGTAATTTATTTATTAGACGACGCCGCAAAAATAGAGAAGAAGTTTAAGCGTGCGGTAACCGACAGTGAAACTGAAGTTGCATTTGACCGTGAACGCAAACCAGGTGTTTCGAATTTGCTCGAAATTTTAGCCGCTGCAACAAACACCACCCCGCAGAAGGCTGCAGAAACATACACCCGATACGGCGATTTAAAATCTGCGAGTGCTCAAGCAGTTATTGCCATGCTCACACCGATTCAAAGTCGGTATAACGAATTGCTAAACGACAAAGGCGAATTGATGCGATTGCTACACAAGGGAAACGCTCGAGCGCAAGAAGTTGCTGGTGCAACTTTGAGTCGTGCTCAAAAAGCAATCGGTTTTCTTGCTGCCAAATAGATATTTGTAAAACTAAATATTGTCGGCTTGACGCAAAGCCTGCAACGCAGTTTGAAGTTCGGATTTTGAGTCACCAGCAACCAATTGCCAGGTGATTTCGTGGCTATCAATTTTTTGTAACATCTGCGCACCAATTTGCTCATGCTCGTGGTAATCAGAAAAACTCTTACTAATACGGCCGACGAGGGTTGCCGTCACCCGCTGCATCACACCGAGGTTTGAAGCCGTCTTGCCGACATCGTGCAACAAAGCCGCACGAATTTCGAATTTGGTTGCCGATGCATGCAACCCAACGAACCTTTGCATCACGACAATGCTGTGACGTTGATCCATTGGCGGCATTGTCGACCAAAGATCAAATTCGAGTGTCGTTAAAATGCTCTTCACCTGAGCGATTTCTGTAACCAGCGGAGGTTTCTGAGATAATGCACCAAAAAAGCGCTTAGTTAGATGCTGTAACTTCATTACGACTATTTGGCGCGCGCACGCGGATGTGCTTCACGGTACATCTCGTAGAGAACTTCATTATCAACTTTTGTATAAATCTGAGTGGTGCTGACAGATGCGTGACCGAGCAACTCTTGCACTACGCGCAAATCGGCACCGTGCACCAACATATGTGTTGCGCATGAATGACGCAAAGCATGCGGTGAGAGGTTTTTAATTTTGGCGATCTCACCATATTTTCGAACTATATTCCATGCTGCTTGCCGTGATAGGCGTGTTCCGTGCACTCCGAGAAACACAGCGTCACTATCTTCACGACTCGCCCACTGCTCAGGAGTCAACGCGGGTCGTCCACCTAAATCAAAATAATCTGAGAGTGCATCATGACATAATCGCCCAAACGGAACTATCCGTTCTTTTGCACCTTTGCCGAAAAGTCGCACGAGCGAATCTTCCATGTCGATATCACTCATTGACAAGCCACACACTTCGGCAACTCGAGCACCAGTCGCATAGAGAAACTCAAGCAATGCGCGATCTCGCCTGGCGAATGAATCGACACCAGTGACAGAACTCAATAATCTCGCTACATCTTCTTCGGCAAGTGCCTTTGGCAAACTACTGGGCACTTTGACGCCGTCAACTAAGGCTGCCGGATTATCTGTTCGAATTCCTTCTTGTGTTAAATATCGGTGAAACATTCGCACTGCGGCAAATTGGCGAGCCACAGACTTCGGGGCTTTGCCTGTTGCGCGCAGATGTGCGACGAACCGCTCAAGATGCTGAACAGTCACTTTAAGGATTGTCGTTTTTTGCTTGGCTAACCAGATCTGATAATTATTTAGATCTCGCTGATAAGCGCTAAGCGTGTTGATCGATCTCCCTTGCTCTACTCGCATCCACGTCATAAACGTGTCGAGTGGATCAGAAGCCATGCATTAAATATACGTTTTAGCGGTGAGCGCAACTAGCAACAAACCAATAACGGTTTTGGCGTCCTGAATTTCACCGAGTTTGATCATCTCGATGCATCTCTCGAAGCCGATCTTTTCGATTGTCATAAATTGTTCTTCAGGACCATGCCGATCGATTTTTGTTTCAGTCAAATCAGTTGCGAGAAATAGGTTTACGAACGAATTGCTCATTCCTGGTGCCGAGATATGACGACCAAGGTCAACCATCGTGGCTGCCACCAAACCTGCTTCTTCTTCAAGTTCACGATGTGCGGTCAATATTGGATCTTCACCTTCGAGATCACGCATTCCTGCTGGTATCTCAAGGGTCGTCACACCCAATGCCGGGCGGTACTGGCGCACAAGAACCACTTTGCGAGAACCTTTGTCACCGTCAAGTGCAATTATGCCGACTGCACCAGGCGAGCGCACAAAAGTTCGCGTGAATTCGGCGCCACTTGGGTCAACGAATTTGCCTTCGATCAACGACCAAACGGCCCATTGATGAACCAATTTTTCGTTGACACGATTAAATTCTGCCGTCATCGCAGGTTGTGCAATAACTAATGTGTCAGCGATTTATTTGAAACTGGAGTATCAGAAACTTCGATTGGCAATTGCGCCAATCTCTGAGTACGAAACTTAAGTGCGGCACCGATCAATTCTCTGAACAGCGGATGAGGCCGATCTGGACGACTTTTAAATTCTGGATGCGCTTGTGTGCCAACCCAAAACGGATGATTCTCAAGTTCAACGAACTCAACGAGTCGTTTGTCTGGCGAAGTGCCACTGCAAGTGAGACCTGCTGCTTCGATTCGCGCGCGATAATTCGAATTGAATTCATAACGATGACGATGACGCTCACTAACAACTGGTTCACCATATGCATTTGCGACTTTGCTTCCTGGCGTGAGCACGGCATAATAAGCACCGAGGCGCATCGTGCCACCTTTATTTGTCACCTCACGTTGGTCGTTCATCAAATCAATAACTGGGTGTGGTGTTGCTGCATTGAACTCTGTCGAATTGGCATCTGCCAAACCAATAACATTGCGCGCGAACTCGACTGTCATCACCTGCATACCCAGACAAAGACCGAGGCAAGGCACCATATTCTCGCGGGCAAATTCTGCTGCCCGAATTTTGCCTTCAATTCCACGAGGACCAAAACCACCCGGGATGACGATTCCGTCTAGTGAACCAAGTCTTTCGTCAGCCTGCAGACCTTCAACGTCTTCGGCCTGTATCCAGACAACTTCGATTTGTGCACCGTGATGAAAACCTGCGTGCTTGAGACTTTCAATCACCGAAAGATACGCGTCGTGCAAGTCGACATATTTGCCGATCAAACCGATTCGCACCGGAGAAACCGACGCTTCAATACGCGCAACGAGTTGAAGCCACGGCGACAAATCAATTGGCGCTTCAATTCGCAACACATCACAGACGACAGTGTCAAGACCTTCTTCGTGCAATATCAACGGCAACTCATAAATATTTTTTACGTCAACTGCGTTGATTACCGCACGATTGTCGACGTCACATTGACTTGAAATCTTTCGCTTCAGCGAATCGCTCAATGGTTCGTTGCTTCGACAAACGATGACATCTGGTTGAATACCACGGCTGCGCAACTCGGTAACGCTGTGTTGTGTTGGTTTTGTCTTTTGCTCGCCACTTGGCCCCAGAACCGGAACCAAAGTTACGTGCATATAACAAACATTGTCTCTGCCGACTTCGTTTCTGAACTGACGAATGGCGTCAAGAAACGGAAGAATTTCTATGTCGCCGACTGTTCCGCCAACTTCGGTGATCACGACGTCTACTTCATCTGTAACTAATCGTCGAATTCGACGTTTGATCTCATCAGTGACATGCGGAATCACTTGAACAGTGCGACCGAGGTAATCTCCGCGCCGTTCGGCGGCTAAAACTGATTGATAAATAGAACCTGTTGTTGCATTTGACGCTCTTGTTAGTGGCTCATCAATAAATCGCTCATAGTGACCAAGATCTAAATCTGTTTCTCCGCCATCATCGGTAACAAAAACTTC
>JAEMRY010000127.1 GCA_016463105.1 Ilumatobacteraceae bacterium
ACGAGCGCAATTGCATCCATGATTTCTGGTGTAACCAAAATCAAAAACACGGTTGCCATAAAAAACTTCGTCCAACCACCAGGTCGGCGCGCCAAAGCAACACCCGACATGCCGCCGATAATTACGGCGATTACTGTTGCACCGATTGCGGCGATAAACGAATTGCGAATTGCATCGCCGATGCCAGCAAAATCAAAAATGGTGCGATACCAATTAGTGACAAGGCCATTAATCAATAACGCCAAAATGAAAGCACCTGGGGTCAACCAAGTCTTTAGAGATCGTGCAACTGTTGGCTTCTTTTTGACGTAGTTTTGCGCCAAAACCCCAATTGCAATCACGATCACAAAGCGCAACAACATGCCAAACATTTCGCCGCCGTTGAACAACTCGCCCCACCACTTGACGCTTGTGCTCCCCGACCAAATCGTGAACGAACTTCCAGCATTAAACGAATGTAAAATCACCAAGAAAATGGGTATGAACAAAAATATTAAAACAAGCACAGTCCAAATTGCTAAAACTTTATTCAAGACTTCTCGTTTGACCCGTGTTTGAATTTTTTCACTTCGAACTTGTGCTACTGCTCGCTCGTGAAGTTTGCGACGAATTTGTTGAAGAACTGGGGATAAAAGCTGAGCCACTCGCGGCACAACCCAAACAATCGCCGCGCCAATAATTAGCGACATCAAAACTGCACCGATCATCAGAATCGCCATCGCCGAACCCAGTGGCCAATTCTGCGCACCGCTGAACTGTGACGCGATCATTGAGCCGATCATGTTGCCTTTAGCACCGCCTAGAACAGTTGCCGTGACATAGTCGCCACACATCGGAATGAACGTCAGCAATACACCAGCCACAATTCCGGGCCCTGCGAGTGGCAAAGTCACACCAAAGAAAGTTGCGATACGACCTGCACCCAGATCTTTGCTCGCCTCGCGCATTCGCACATCGATGCGGTCTAGCGCCACGAACAACGGCAAGATCATGAACCCGAGATAGTTGTAAACGATGGCGATCTGCACAGCAGTTGCGGTCTCAAGAATCTGAATGCCGTTGCTACCAATGAAACCCATTTCAACGAGCCACTTCGAAAAGACTCCGTTGGGCGCGAGTGGAATTCGCCAGGCAACAGTGCGGATCAAGAAACTAGTGAAACTCGGCACCACGACCGCTGCCAAAATTATTGCTTTCCACTTTTCGGCAACTTTGAATGCTGCAAAATAGGCAACTGGTAGACCGATCAACACGCACATCGCAGTTGCGATCACACTGATACGCAAAGTGGCCTTAAACACCTTGAAAAACGTCTCATCGAATACAGACGAATAACTCGCCGACGAGAGATTGCTTAAATCAACTGGCAATAACTTCGATGTGTCTTTCGTGCCAAACGAATAAACAACGATGAACCCAATCGGCGCCGCAAAGAAGACCAGATACCAAATGATCGCCGGAATGGCGAGTAAATATTTTGGCGCTCTAACCTTGTTTCTGAACTTTACGGCGACCGAATCGGTCACTAAAGATCAGCCTCCGGCCTTTGCCTTTGACTTGTTCAAGATGTCAATCAGACGATCAAGCGCTGGCGTGATCACCTGTGTTTGCATCGTTGCGATTTGATCGTCATCGTAGAAAATTATCTCGCCTCGAGTTAAATCGGGAGCAATCTCTGAGATCAGATCTGACATGTTCTTCATGCCGGTGTGATACCCGTGATACGACAAGTCTTTGATTGAAACTTCTGGAATCAAATCCCAGTTGATCCAAGCATGTGCCGCTTCAGCATTTGGTGCTCCAGCAGCAACGCAGTAGGTGTCCATCCAGAGTTCTGTGTTTGGTGTTCCAAGCACCCACCTCCAAACTGTTGGGTCTCCACCAGCTTCTTCAATTCGCGTGAACGCCTGTCGAGCGTCACCGTTCCATGCCATGGCGATTGAAAATGCGCCTTCAGCAAGTTTGGTGCTTGGGTAACTGTCGAATGCTTTGATGTGCTGTGCGAATTCTTCAACTAAGAATTTTTCGCAAGCATCAATGTCTTCTTTCTTTTCAGTATTCCAGTTGATGCCGTTTGCCCAGAACCACATGCCGCAGTAGTTCGGCGCTGCGTCAATCACAGAGCAGTTACCACTTGCTTCACCCATACATGTGTCAATGAAGTCTTGCCAAGTGGTGAGCTCTTTAGAGATTTTCGACGAGTCATAAAAGTAACCAGTAGTTCCCCAGTTTTTACAAACTGAGTAATCGTTCGTTGGGTCCCACGCCTGGCCCAAATAGTTTGGATCCACGTTGACCATGTTTGGAATCAGCGACTTGTCAAGTTTTTGAATCAAACCCTTTTCAATCATTTGCGGCACGTAAGGCCCAGTTGGAACAACGATGTCAAAGCCGCTGCTGCCACCACTTGTTGCAAGTTTTGTGATCAGGTCTTCATTGCTTCCGTAGTAGTCAACCTTCATCGTCACACTCAGTGTCGAGGCAGCAAGTGCACCAACCAAATCTGGATCGTTGTAGTCACCCCAGGTGTACATCGCCAAAGTGCCACTTGCCTGATTGATTACGCGACTCCAATCGCCCGAGGCAAGATT
>JAEMRY010000128.1 GCA_016463105.1 Ilumatobacteraceae bacterium
AAATCGAACAAATAGCCAGCGACCAAGTTTCAAAAATACAGCGAAACATAAAACCAGTTTCACTAATGCAATCATTGCCATCAATGTTGGGCTCTATCTTTGGATGTCAGTTTCGAATTTCGAAACCGTATCTAGCAATAATTTTGTAATCTCAAAATATTTGCTTGAACAAGGTGAGTGGTATCGATTAATTAGTTGTGGTTTTGTGCATTTTGGTTTATTTCATGTAGCGATGAACATGATGCTCGCCTATCAACTTGGTCAAATGTTTGAACCAAGAATCGGCTCACTGCGATTCGGACTGCTTTATTTCGCATCACTTCTGGGTGGATCAGTCGGCGCTCTGATGCTTTCGCCTGACGCAATTACGGGTGGCGCGTCGGGTGCCGTGTTCGGTTTGATGGCTGCAGCAGTTGTTGGCATGCGTCAAGAGGGACTCAATCCACTGCGTAGCGGTCTGGGTTTAACGTTCGCGATTAATCTCGCAATTACTTTGACGATTCCTGGCATTTCTATTGGTGGACATTTCGGTGGTGCTGCAGTCGGCGCAATATGCGGTGTAGTGGCTCTTGCCCCAAGCAGATGGCGAATACCAAACTGGTTGGCAATCGTTGTGCCATGTCTAATTAGTGCAGCGTTAATTTATGTCGCAGTTAGTTTTGTTAACGCGTAACACCCTCGCGTTACTGTTGCGCAATGCTTGAAACTATTACTTCACCAATTGATGTGCCGCGCGCGCACCTAGATCCAATTACAACTCTGTCCGAAAAATTATCTGTGTTCTCTTTGGCGCTAATGCGACCTTTACGGCATGAGACAATCGTTCTGTGCTGTGACAAACTTCAACGTGGGGTTGGCATTTTTGCTTTTGACTCAAAACTAAAACTCACTGAGATCATTGATCGAATTATTGGCACAGCAATCAACATCGAGTCTGTCGCTGAAATTAAAATATGCACGTCGCGAGCCGGCAATGGCCGAGAATCAACTGACAAGTCGCAATTTATATTTGCTAAAAATCGTTGTCTAGATGCAGGTATTGATCTTTCTGAATGGTTTTTAGTCGCCCCAGGCGATGTCTACGCTTTATCTAGTTAGCTGTGGCAACCGCAGCCAGAACCGCAGCCGCCCATTTTCGGTGCAGGCATTGACGGCGCTGAACTCGCACTTGAGCCACCACCTACCGACGCAAACACCGAGAGCAATCGCACAGAATTTTCGTGGCCTTGCGCACACTTGGCTGGCTCGTTGGCCTGCGACATCGAACGACGTTCTTCAAATGTTTGATCACAAGTTCGACAACGAAATTCATACACGGGCATAATCGCAGTCTAGATGCGAGCAAACATGGTTTAATGAATCGTGCGCTCAACACAGTTATCGACTACCGAGACGTCACCAAGTACGGTCATTGATCGCCAAACAGAACATGTTTTACAGACCGGCAAACCATTAGTCGCCCATATTGTTAAAACAGAAAAAGATGAGTCAGCCGCGGCAAAAGTATTAGAAGCCCGAATCAATGGAACCCCAATTGAAGCTTTGTGTGGTCACGTCTGGGTGCCATCCCGAGACCCAAAGCAATTGCCGATGTGTCAGGCTTGCAAAGAAATTTATGAAATGTACCGCGGCTTCAACGACGGCCTAAACGAACAGCCAGATCAATAGATGCCAGATATAAATTCTCTGATCTCGTTCGCAATTGCATCGATAGCGCTGCTAGTTATTCCGGGTCCTGCTGTTTTGTACATCATCAATCGCAGCGTGTCTGATGGTCGAACAATTGGATTCGCAGGAGTTGCCGGCATTGAACTAGGAACATTTATGCACGTGTTGGCTGCCACTGCCGGCTTGTCAGCAATTCTTGCAACATCACCAAACGCGTTCAACACCGTTAAATATTTAGGAGCGTTATATCTTGTGTTCGTTGGTTTGCGAACGCTTACGCGTAGACCTGCGGCGATTGATTCATCGGCTAGTTCGATGACCAAACTTCAAGCGTTTCGCCAAGGCTTTATTATCAACACGCTTAATCCAAAAATTGCACTCTTTTTTCTCTCATTTCTTCCTCAGTTCATCGACCAAGATAAAAACAAAAACGCATTGCAAGCATTAATACTCGGCATAGTTTTTGTAACTTGCGGGTTCATCACCGATGGTATCTACGCAGTTACCGCGAGTTCTCTGCGTGAAGTGCTTGCAAAAGGCAAAACACTGCCGTTTGTTCAGCGATACATCGCTGGGGTCGTGTTTATTGGGCTCGGCATAGTTGCGGCTTCAGCGAAAATCTCTTGACGTTAATACTTTGTCATAATTTTCGGCCGACTGCTGAGAATTGTGCTGAACATGAATTTTTAGTTCGCTTAAATGTTCGGCAATGATATTGACTACTCCGTGAGCAGATTCAATTCGTCCTCGAATTACTAAGGCTGATGCATTTATTGCAATATTGCGAAAGTGCTTCCAACAACCTTGCGAGACGATCACATTTATCAAGCCTGTTTCATCTTCGAGACTAATAAATGTCACACCACGTGC
>JAEMRY010000005.1 GCA_016463105.1 Ilumatobacteraceae bacterium
AACCCGCGACCCTCACCTTGGCAAGGTGATGCTCTACCACTGAGCCACGTCCGCAATTACTTAAGGATTTGAGTTTAGCAACGGGTCAGCGTTACTCAACACTTCTTGATTTATCTTTGCTGAGCCTGACAATCGCACAACTCCAGCGAGCGACGCGAGCACAACTAGACCCCCGAGAACCTGCGTCAGAGAAATCTCTTGCTTGTAGACCAGCCATGCACCAGTCGACGAAATGACTGGACCGAGCAACAGAATCATCGAAGACACAGAGGCATCAACATACTTCTGTGCCCAAATCATAAAGCCATGTCCAATCGTGCCCGAAAATAGAGTCATCGCAATTATGAAACCTAAGTCACGAAGCGAGATCGCCATGATGTCGTTGCTTGTGATTAATGCATACGGCACGACTACGAAAACTTGGATCACGCTCACGCCAAACAGAAACTGCCAAGTGTCGACGCCATCTACGCGTCGCCGCTTGGATGAAATGAAATAAAGTGTCCATGTAAGCGCGTTAATTAACGCCAAAAAGTCGCCATGCAGAGTTGACCCGCCCGTGTTTCCGGCACCAATGACAATTGCCAGAACTCCAGCAAAACTTGTAAAAGCTAAAACAATTTGCAGTGCCGAAATTTTCTCTTTGAGAAACTTTGGTGCGACAAGCAACACCATCGCAGTTGAGATATTGCCGATAATCGTCGCGTTAGCAACCGAAGTTGTGGTGATCGCCGTGAACCCGAAAATAGTCGAAGTACCGAAAATAACTCCTGGCACAAAAACTGATTTCAATAACCCTTTGTCAATTCTTGAGCCTCGCCGTCGCACGATCAAATAGAGCAACGGTGGCCAAAACAAAACTCTGTAAAATAAAATCGAATTAATCGAAATTGCCGGTGCAAGAAATAACAGTGGTCCGATACCCCATGCAAACACTGCGACGAAAACCGCGAAGACCGGCGTAGCCGCAATCTGCTTGCGGCCAAAGGCCAATAATTTCATTTCGGTTTGTCTGGAGTGCGCAAATCTATTCGTAGTGTCAACACACCGTCTTCAATGGCAACCGCTGCATCACCGAGCATTGCAAAATCTTGAAAATCATCTTGGGCTTGAGCCAAAAAATGCTGACGCTCTTCGCCCGCGACTGGCGGCAAGGGGCGACGGCGCACTGATGCCGCACGCTCACGAAACCTTTCAATCATTTTCTGAGGATCAAATGCTTCGGCCATACGACAAAACTAGTTGTTATCAGAACTCGGAAGTTGCTCTATCGCAGGCTTGGCCCGCACCGAGTTGAGTAGTTGTTTTTTTAGATCATCACTAGCACTGACAAACTGGCGCTCGCCCATAATTTCAAGAGGTGCAAGTGCTTCTGTTTCAGGTCGAGCCGACTTCCAAAACCAGGCAGTAACTACCGCCAATGCAAGACCCACTGCGATCATGGCGAAACCGAGCAGTTGCAAAGATAAAGCAAAAACAAGATTAGTAATCATTGTGCCATCCAATATATATCGGCTCGCGATACAACTAGGTATGGCAAACTAGTTGTGCATGGTTGCCAATTTATTCAATGTGATATCAGTGGCAGCCTTTTTCGCACTTGGCTTTGGTTTGCTGCGATTTATCAACCGCTTTGAAACGCAGTGGGTCTCTCGGGATGGTCTGCGGTTTACTGCGAGAATATCCCTAGACAGTGCGACTCAAGAAAAATGGCATGAAGTCAGGGTTTTAATTGATGGTAAGACATTAATTATTTCTGGACGTGCTAAGAAGGCAAAACAATTTCGAGGTAGTTGGAACCTCTCGTATAAAGCAGATATTCAAGATGATCGTCGCCGTCATTATGTTATTTCACGCAGAGACGATACGAAAGAAACTGGATTATTGCGGGTACCTGCAACTAGCCGATGCGTAACTGAATTAGATGCTCTAGCCGAGATTAATTAGCGTTGCTATAGCGCGTGTTTTTGCAAAAAAGCAGCAACTGGTTTGCCGACTTGATCTAGATTAATCAAAAATGCATCGTGTCCGTGCGGAGAATCAATTTCGAAGTACTCACATGATCCGCCAGTTTCGTTGATCGTCTGTTGAATCTGTTTTTGCTGATAAGTCGGATACAAAATATCACTTGAGATGCCGACAACTAAGACTTGTGCAGATATGCGTGCTACTGCAGTTTTGATACCGCCACGTCCACGGGCAACATCATGCAAGTCCATTGCTTTGCCGATAATTAAATAGCTGTTGGTATCAAAACGACGAATTAATTTGTCACCATGATGATCTAAATAATTCTCAACTTCAAATTTGTCCCATAGTCCTAGTCCGTTATAGTCGGCGTCCATGTCGGCAAGTTCACGACCGAAGCGATCAGTGAACACATTGTCACTGCGAAAAGTAACTTGTGCCACCATGCGCGCAATCGCTAAACCTTGCCAAGGGCCATCACCAATTGCGGCATCGTAATAATCGCCTCCACGCCATTTCGGGTCAAGGCGAATTGATCTGCGACCAATTGCTCCCCAAGCAATCTGTTGAGCAGTGGCTTGCAAACAGGTTGCAATTGGAACAAGCGTGCGCACGCGATGAGGAAACGTAATTCCCCATTCAAGTACTTGCATGCCACCCATTGATCCACCAATCACTGAATGCCAAACATCAATGCCAAGCATGTCGCTGACACGAACTTGCGCGCGCACCATATCTCGAACGGTGATTACTGGAAATCGCGAGCCATACGGTTTACCGTCGACTGGATGAAGAGACGCGGGCCCTGTAGATCCTTGACAACCACCCAGAGAATTCGTGCAAACAACAAACCATTTGTTTGTATCAATCGCACAACCCGGACCAACGAGCCCTTCCCACCAACCTGGTGTCGGCTGACCGTCCTGTGCACTGCCAGATGCATGCGAGTCTCCAGTCCATGCATGACACAACAAAATCGCATTTGATTTTTCTAAATTAAGTTCGCCCCAAGTTTCATAGGCGATGGTTACTTCTTCAAGCGTCTTGCCGCTATCCAATGCAATGGGTCGATTTTTTGGAAAATTCAAAAACTTTCTCGTGCCAAAAGGAGAGCCGACGTGCCACGCACCAGTCGCCAAATAATCTTGTCTAGACATTTGCTCTACTCTTCCTTTTATTTAGTTAGATCTTTGGGATCATTTAAATTATGCAGGAGAGCAAGATTTTGAATCAAGAGTTTGGCAGTTGCTCCGCAGTTGCGGAGCCACATCCCCACCCGAAGGTGAGCTGGCACCGTGGGCTCTTAACCCCGGTTGCCGGACCAAACTGGTCACTCCTGATGCAACTTCTCGCAATCCCACAAGTGTGGCATTGCGATACCACGATAGCGGGATAGTCTGACTATTAACACGCGGGCGGAGTTGGGGCCTATTTGTGTTCGTCTAAAGCGCATGCCGCTGTGCCACCCGGAAGGTGTTGGCGGTTCTTAGCAATTAATTTATAAATCGCAGATGAAAATAATCGAATAATCGGCAAGTCGATTAAAACGCCAAGCACTGGCCATGCGCCACCACCAGATCGCAATAATGCTGCGACTGCCCTGCTGCCCGAACGAATTTTGCCATCGGCAAACACCCATTGCAAAGCCTCACTACATTGCGCTTCAGTTAAACCAAGTTCTGTTAGTTCTGCTTTTTGAAACGCAACTATTTTTGCAGATGTTGTAATTCGATTTTCAATAAATTTTACGCAGCGTGCGCAAAATGCACAATCACCATCCCAAATTAAAAACGAACTTTTCGTGCCAACCACAACCTCAACAATACTTGCTATATCAATACGGATACACAGATACGATTATGGCGATGTATAAATTTTTATTGCGACCACTGTGGTTGTTGTTGCATGTGACCGTTATCGCAACTGTCGTATTGATGGTCAATCTCGCATTCTGGCAACTGAGTCGATATCACGAACGAGTAGATTTCAACGCTGTCGTTGCCCAAAGAGTTGCTGCACCGATTGTGCCGATTGAGGATTTATTGGCCCAAATTGCCGACACAAGCCAGACACCCCAAACAGTTGAATGGCGCACCGTACTAGTCGTAGGCGAATATCTCAACGATGAAACTATTGACGCAGTTAATCGCTCGCAAGGTGGATTTTCTGGCAAAGACCCGCTCACGCCGATGCGTTTAAAAAATGGGCAACTCGTACTAATCAATCGCGGATTTTTACCACAGGCCACTGAAACGAAACCAGCGCCCAGTGGTCAAGTTGAAATACTCGGTCGTTTGCGAGCTGCAGAAAATCGTCGGCGCTTTCGAATAAGTGATCCAGCCGAAGGCGAACTTCGCGAAATAACGAATATCGACCTGCTGCGACTCAATAAACAGATGCCATCAGAGTTAGCGCCGATTTATGTTGAGATGCTGCAATCACAGCCACAAGATTCTTCAGAGTTGTCGCAGATCGCTGCCCCAGCGCTTTCGACTGGGTCTCATTTGAGCTACACATTTCAGTGGTTTATATTTTCTATTTTTGTAATTGCAGGCTGGATAATTGTTGTGCGCCGCAAAATAAAAACGCTACAAAAACCACAAATAACTAAGTAAGGTTTTCGACAAAACCTTCGAGTTGGCGCAAATTGCGACATTCAAATACGCCGTCAGTGTGTGCGCCATACTCTCCGACGATTGAGTCACCTGTGTTCCAATATGACTTTGGTTCTGGGTTTAACCAATAAACGTGTCTGGCACGCTTTGCCATTTCTTTAACAACCCATGATTGAGCAGCGTGATAATTATTTCGTGCATCACCAAGCAAAAGAACCGTCGTCTTGGATGTGATGTCTTTGCCATAACGCTCCCAGAACACCTCAAAGGCATGCCCGTAGTCGCTATGTCCGTCGACCCAAACAACATCTGCTTCGGTGTTGACACGATTAATTGCCTCACCGATGTCTTCAGTTGATTTGAAATATTTTGTCACTTCGTCAATGCCATCAATAAACACAAATGATCGAACTTTAGAGAACTGATTTTGAATCGCATAGACAAACATCAACGTAAATCGTGCAAAGGCTGCCACGCTTCCTGAAATATCTGCAACGACCATTAGTTCTGGCTTGGCTGGGCGCGGATATCGAAACTTTGGGTCAGCCGGCACTCCGCCATAACTGAGTGAGTGACGCACCGTATTGCGAAAATCAAGTGGACCTTTTCGGCCATGTCTTCGTTTGCGCGCTAATCGTGCGGCAAGTTTTCTTGTCAACGGGTAAAGCGCCTTTTTTAGGCTCTGCATTTCGTCGCGACTTGCGTGCATGAATTCGACATCTTCAGGAAGTGGCTTGCGTAATGTTTTGGCCATTGCTTCAGCACCTCGATCAGCAACGAGGCGCCGCCTGATTTCTGATTCGATTTCTTGTTTAAATTGCTCGATACGACTTTCGAACTCATCTTTTTCAAGTCGCTCTTCAAGTGAAGTGAGTTCTTGCTTACTCATTTCACGATTTGCATCCATGAGTTTTTGCAACATGTTGTCAAGATCTAGGTTTCGCAATGTGCGATACAAGTAGTAGGTGCCACCGACTGGTCGACCTGGCTCCATGCCTGCGAACCGCTGCACCGATTGTTTGGCGAGTGCCCGCATCATCGCCTGATCGCCACTCATTAAAGCACGCATCAACATTGCCGTGATTTCTTCGGGGGTCAGCGAATCCATTCCACCGCCAGAGCCTTTGCCCTCGCCTTGTCCTTTGACTTGGTCCATTTGCTCTTGCATTTCGCGCCAGAAGTCATCTGGCTGACCGTCTTTGGTTATTGCATATTCAGGACCGCGAAGCGAGAAATAAACTTCAAAAATCGTTTCGAAAACTCGCCAGTGCGCGTTATTTTTGACAAGCGTGGCGCCGAGCGCATATTTAAATGCTTCGCGATCTTCGATTGGAATAACTTTGACAGCCTCCATTGCATCAAGATTTTCAGTCAGGCTGACTGGCAAACCTGCATTGCGCAATTCGGCAATGAAGCCCGACATCAGGTCAAGCACGGGCATTGTGCACGCTCACTTAGTAACGGAGAGTTCTTTGGCTGCTTTTGCTATGTCGGTTTGATATTTGAGAAGAATGTGCAAAGTTTCTTTGGCCTCATCGGCATCAATCGTCTCAATACCTAACAGCATCAAAGTTCGAGCCCAGTCAAGTGTCTCACTGACTGATGGTGGCTTTTTGAGATCAAGTTGACGAATACTACGCACGATGCGCGCAATTTGATCGGCCAAGTTTTCGCTGATATCTGGCACCTTGTTTAATACGATTTCTTTCTCGCGCTCAAGATCTGGATAATCAACGTGCAGGTACAAACATCGGCGCTTGAGCGCCTCAGAAAGTTCGCGAGTGTTGTTTGATGTCAAAAACACCAGCGGAATCTGCTTGGCTGTGATTGTTCCTAATTCTGGAATCGATACTTGATATTCAGAGAGAATCTCAAGCAACAATGCTTCGGTTTCAAGTTCAACACGGTCGACTTCGTCAATCAACAGAACTACAGGGTCTTCGCTTGTAATCGCTTCAAGCAAAGGTCTCGTCAACAAAAACTCTTTGCTGAAAATATCATCGTGCACTTCACTCCATGAGTCACTGTTTTTGTCGGCTTGAATGCGCAACAACTGTTTCTTGTAGTTCCATTCGTAGAGTGCTTTTGACTCATCAAGACCTTCGTAGCACTGCAATCGAATTAGTCGCGCACCAGTTAGTTCGGCGACACTCTTTGCGAGTTGTGTTTTGCCGGTACCTGCTGGTCCTTCGATAAGAACTGGTTTGCCGAGACGGTCTGCCAAATAAACAACTCCGGCGATTCCGTCATCTGCGAGATAATTAACATTCTTAAGTCCGCTACGCACGGTAGCGACGTCGTTAAAGCGTGGTTTCACTCGCCCAACTCTAGCGGTCAAGACTCTGCCAAACTAAGCGCAAGGCGCATCCTTCGCGAACTACGCTCTTTATTTATGGCGTTGCCGGTGACCAGTCCGAATCTTCGGCGGGCGAACCTTACAGTCGCCTCTGGCACCGCACTGAGTCGACTGACCGGCGTTATTCGAATAATCGTATTTGGCTTTATGATCGGTCAAACTGCTCTTGCCGATGTTTACGACGCGGCTAATAACGCACCAAACGTTGTTTACGAACTACTTCTTGGCGGTATCTTGGCGGCCACTCTTGTACCTCTATTTACGAAGTTCATGCAAGATGGTGATGAAAAAGCGGTAAATGCGATTTCAAGTGTTGCGTTAGTTGCACTAGCGGCAATCACCGCCGCTGCCATTTTTGCTGCTCCGATAATTTTTAGAATGTTTTCGCTGAGCCCATCTGATGACGTTGACATCGCAATATTCAGATCTACTGGCACGACCCTGACGCGACTGTTCGTCATTCAAATATTCTTTTATGGAGTCACTGCAATTGCTAGTGCAATATTGAATTCGAAGCGACTCTTTTTCGCTGCCGCCTGGACCCCAGTCTTGGCAAATATCGTGACGATCGCAACACTGTTGGCGATTCCACGTGTCACATCATTTGATCCACCAACTCTTGGTGAGACAGCGAGCAATCGTTCGTTGCAATGGTTGCTTGGGATGGGCTCAACCTCAGGAATAATCGTGATGACTCTTGGGATGATCGTTGCATTGAGCCGCTCTGGAACAAAATTTGGCTGGAACTTTGACCTGAACCATCCGGCTGTAAAGCAATTAATAAAACTTTCGGGCTGGGCGATTGGTTATGTTGTGGCTAATCAAGTTGCGCTCGTAGTCGTGAAAAATCTTGCTAAGCCTGGCAGCGGAAACGTTGACGCTTACTCAAAGGCATATGCCTTCTTTTCGTTACCACACGGATTATTAGCCGTATCAATTGCCACTACCTTTGCACCTGACCTTGCCCGTGCAGTGGCCCAACTAGATACTGCTGCATTTGCGCAGCGATTTATTTCTGGTGTGAGAATGACCGCTCTAGCGACAATTCCGGCATCGTTTGGGCTGTACATACTTGCCAAACCATTGGTGGCGATGACATTGCAACATGGCAACTTCACCGCTGAAGCCACAGCAAATACTGCACGCGCACTCAGTGGGCTTGCGATCGGACTTGCAGGGTTTTCTATTTATCTTTTTGTGTTGCGGGGCTTCTATTCAAACAACGACACTCGCACTCCATTTTTTATCAACTTATTTGAAAACGCATTGAACATCCTGCTTGCAGTCGTATTAGTAGATCGATATGACGTTCTCGGATTAGGCATCGCGTTCTCACTTGCCTATTTAGTTTCTGCTGTCGTCGCATTATTCATGCTTGAAAAAAGATCAGTCGGATTGCAGACGAAAAATCTTCTTTTGGGTCTTGGTCCGATCATTGTGAGTGCTGCAGTAATGGCCGTATGCGTGCAATTTATTTTAAAACAAGTTCAGGTCGACTCAATTTCTGTGAGTCAAAACGCATTACTTCAAATCATCGCATGCTTAGTCGTGGGAGTAATCGTATATTTAGCAGTGCTGTATTTATTTGGTGTGAAAGAAGCGCGTAAATTATTTAAACGCTAATTTGCTATAGCAAAATTACAAGATCATCGCGATGAATTACTTCTTGCGAAATACCTTCAGCCAGTTCGCGACTGTTTAAGCCTGCACTGGCACCAGCCTGCACAGCAGTAACGCCAGACATTCCGCGCGCGATAACCGCACCACTCAAATCGTGCACTTCAATCGTGTCACCAGCCAAGAAGTCGCCTGTAACAGTCGTGACACCGGCATGCAGAAGCGAGACATTGCGCCGAGCCAGCGCATCACGTGCACCGTCGTCAACAGTCACTGAACCAGTTGGTTGCGCCGCAAATGCAATCCAAAGTTTGCGTGCAGACAACTCGCGCTCGCGAGGCAGAAACTGAGTACCAGCGCCGCTCACTGAGTTCAGTGCATCTACAACGACATTTTGACGTTGTGCCGACGCGATCACTGTGCGCACACCAGACCATGAAGCAATTCGAGCCGCCGCAAGTTTTGAGGCCATTCCCCCACTGCCGCGCGTGTTTGCAGAACTGCCGGCACGAACAGAAAGTAGTTCGTCATCAGCCTTAACAGTTTCGATAAAAGTTGCTTTTGGATCAATATTTGGGTCAGCGGTATACAAGCCTTTTAAGTCTGTGAGCAAAATTAAAACATCGGCCGAAACGCTGTGCGCAACGAGTGCCGCAATTCGATCGTTATCACCGAAACGAATTTCATCACTGGCTATTGCATCATTTTCGTTGATTACCGGCACGCAACCCAACTCAAGTAGCCGTACAAGAGTTTGTCGAGCATGCAGATATTGATGGCGATCAATGAAATCATTTGGAACTAACAACACCTGCGCGCCAACAAGTTCATGGCGGTCTAATTGAACGTTGTACTCCTGCATCAAACGACTCTGGCCAGCAGCAGCCAAGGCCTGCAGAGTCGGCATATCTGTTGGTCGACGTCCAAGTTTGAGTGCAGCGACTCCGCCTGCCACTGCCCCTGACGTGACGATCAAAACTTCGTGATTTAATTTTCGCAATATTGCGACCTCATCGCATAATGCGCTCACCGCAGACGAGTTGATATTGCCTTCTTGGGTCGTAATCGAAGATGTGCCGATTTTTAAGACAACGCGCATATCAATTACTCCGGTGTGTAATCAAATGAAAATGTACCAATCCAAACTACGGCGCCTTCAGTAGCACCTGCTCGTGCCAATAGACGCGGCACGCCGAGTCGGCCCATGCGGTCATCTATGTAGTTAAGTGCGTCGGCATTAGTTACGTCGTTAAGTGCAATCGATCGCTCAATATCGCGACCGTGCAAACGAAATTCGTTGGCACTAATGCGCTCGACTCGAGTGCCCTGTGGTGCAGGACGAAACGTAACAGGACCTTGTGGTGGTGGCTCTGTTGTGCGGGCTTGTGCAACAAGTGTCGCGAGTTTATTTAATACTTCGCGAACGCCGTCGCCAGTAACTGCCGACATTTTGTCACCATTCCAAGCAGCAAGCACTTCGCCAGGAGCCGAATCTGTTTTAGTTGCAACTACTAGCCGTGGGCGATCTAAAAGTTCAGGTTGATATGCCTTAAGTTCTCGCAATAAAACTTCTTCTTGTTCTTTTGGAGAAATTTCTTCCATTGAAACTAGATCAACAAGCACACACAAAACACGAGCACGCTCAATATGGCGCAAGAACTGATCGCCGAGACCTTTGCCCTCGCTTGCACCTTCGATGATTCCTGGAATGTCGGCAATCACGAACTCTGTTGTGTTATTTAATCTCACGACACCAAGATGCGGCTCAAGTGTCGTAAATGGATAATTGGCGATTTTTGGTTTAGCCGCAGAAACTGAACTGATGAATGTGCTCTTGCCAGCATTTGGAAATCCAACAAGCGCAACATCGGCCATTAATTTCATTTCGAGTTTGAGCCAGCGATCTAAACCGTGTTCACCTTGTTCGGCAAACTTTGGTGCGCGACGACGATTAGACAAAAATCTCGCATTACCTCGACCGCCTTCGCCACCTTGTGCAGCCATCCAGCGTGAACCGTGTTGCGCAAGATCGGCAAGTGCGTCGCCTGTATACATATCTTTGACAACAGTGCCTTCTGGAACTCCGATCAATAATTCTTCACCGCGCCGACCGTGTAAATCTTTTCCCATTCCCGAAATTCCGTCTTGCGCGCGACGATGCGGGTGGTCACGAAAAGCAAGCAAACTGGCAACATTACGATCAGCTACAAGCCAGACAGAACCGCCATTGCCACCGTCGCCGCCGTTTGGTCCGCCATTAACAACTGGGCCTTCGCGACGAAAGCTGACGCAGCCACTACCGCCGTCACCACCGCGAACATTAAGTTGTGCTTCGTCAACAAAGGCGCTCATTTGTCTCCTGTTTGAGTCTGCAAGGCGAATGCAGGCTATTTAAGGCTACAAGCGACAACCAACGCTCACCCGTTGCCTAAAGTAGAGGCGATGAGTGGCGGGATCAACGAGAAGTCGCGAAGTGAGTCTTGGGCCGAGACGATGCATGGCCATGCGGTCGACGAAACCATCGCAATTCGTCTGGCTCACGCTGATTCTTGGGCAGGCTCGGGTACGACTCACTTAGTCGAACGTCGCGAACGAGAAGAACGTGAAGATCAAAATTTGGCAGTTCATGCGACACGAAGTTTTGCTGCAGGCAATCGTGTAATCGACGAAGAACCAGACAAGTTTCGCACTTGTTTCGAACGAGATCGAGATCGAATTTTGCATGCGTCATCATTTCGCCGCTTGGCCGGCAAAACTCAAGTGTTTGTTTTCCCGCAAGATCACCAACGCACACGGCTAACGCACGCACTCGAAGTCGCACAAGTGGCGACATCTGTTTCACGGGCACTTGGCTTGAATGTTTCACTCACAGATGCGATCGCACTCGGCCACGACTGTGGACACGGACCAGGTGGTCATGCCAGCGAAGACGCTCTCTCACCTTTTGTTGAAGGTGGTTACGATCATGCCGTTTGGGGCGCCGACGTAACTCTCGTGCCACTTAATTTGTGCAGTGAAACCCTAGACGGAATCCGCAATCATTCGTGGTCGCGCCCCGCCCCGAAAACCCCAGAAGGAGAAGTCGTTTCATGGGCCGATCGAATTGCATATGTCTGTCATGACTTTGAAGATGCTGTTGCTGCAGGTGTTGTGACACCAGATCAGTTGCCTCAAGAAGTTCGTGCGCTCTGCGGCACACAACGCGATGAACAATTGCGAGCGTTTATCGGTTCGATGATCAGTGCTACAGCGAATACTGGTCGCATTGCGATGACTTCACAATGCGCTGATGCTCTTGCATCGTTTCGAAAATTTAACTACGAAAATATATACATGCGTAAAGAATCTCGCGCTCAGGCTGAATCGGTAATCAAGTTGCTGCGAGCGCTGGTTGAGCACTATGTTGCGAATCCTAAAATTATGTTTAGCCCTGGCGAACGTGAACTTTTTGACCCAAACAGCGCCGAAGCGACGAAGTTGGCCGTTACCTATGTTGGTGGCATGACAGATCGCTTTGCATGTCGTCAAGGAGTTGCGTTACTTAACTGGCCCGAATCACAACTGCCGCAAGGCATCGGCACCTAATCTATGTTGGCGACAATCTCATGACACAAAATATCTCGATGCAGAAAATGTGGATAGACACCGATACGGCATCCGATGACGCAGTCGCGTTGATCTTGGCACTCAAGAGCAAGACAACAAACGTGATCGGCATTTCGATTGTTGCGGGCAATGTGCCGATCGAACTCGGCGTGCAGGCAGCGTTGTACACGCTCGAAATGTGCGGGGCGAAAACACCAGTTCATGTTGGCGCACACAAACCATTGGTACGCAATTTCGCTTCTGCGCAAAATGTTCATGGCACCGACGGCATGGGCGATATCGGACTCAAATTAAGTGGACGAGTGGCGACAACACAAGATGCAGTTCGCCAGATTATTGAAACTTTTAGATCAGCACCTGGAGAAATAGATCTCGTCACTCTTGGACCACTAACAAATATTGCACTTGTGCTTTCAATCGAACCAGATTTCGCCAAATGGGTTCGCCGTTGCATAATCATGGGCGGCACCGGCGTTTTGCCGGGCAATGTAACTGTTGCATCTGAGTTCAATGTCTGGGCTGACCCCGAGGCCGCACGAATCGTGTTCGATTCACAACTACCGCTCGAAATGGTTGGTTGGGATGTCTCGGTGGCTGATGCAGTTATCTCAGACGAACTTGCCGCAGAGTTGAGTTCATTGAGTGACCTCGGCAAATTCGCGATGTCGATTCAACGACAAGTGCGTGAGTTTTGTCGAACCGAAACCAAACTTGAGGGCTTTGACCTACCAGACCCGATAGCAATGAGCGTTGCGCTCGACTCGACTATTGCAAGCCAAGAAATTCGCAAACATGTTCGTATTCACCTTGGTGAGGGTGACACTCGTGGCCAATCTCTAGTTGACCATCTAGAAGTACTCGGCAAAAATGCGAATTGCCGTGTGGTGTTGCGCGTCAACCGCGAACGGTTTGTTGCGATGCTGCGATCAGCGTTAACGAGCTAGTTAATAATTAATTGCTAGCAGGATTAACGTCGACCACTTTGCGGCCACGACGTTCTGCGAATTTTACGTTTCCGTGCACAAGAGCGAACAATGTGTCATCGCTACCCTTGCCAACATTCTTGCCAGGATGAACTTTTGTTCCGCGCTGACGAATAAGAATTGTGCCGGCATTGATAAGTGTGCCGTCGAATACTTTTACACCGAGTCTTTGAGAGTTTGAGTCGCGGCCGTTTCGTGTTGAACCGCCACCTTTGGTTTTCGACATTAGTTAGCCTTTCGCAATCGAAGTAATTTCAACAAGGCTATAACGCTGACGGTGTCCGAAGCGACGGCGCTGATTAGTGCGGCGCTTGTACATGAAACCATCAATCTTTGCACCAGCAACTTCTCCGAGAACTTTGCCCTTGACCGAAGCCTTTGAGAGTTGATCTGGAGTTGCAAGAACCGTTTCGCCATCAACAAGCATGACGGGCGTGAAAGAAACTTCTGAGCCAGTCGCTACGCCCAACAGTTCAACCTGAACTTGCTGGCCTTTAGCGACCTTTTCTTGTTTTCCACCGGAGGCAATAATCGCGTACATATCGAAGAGAGATCCTATCTGTGTGATTAGTGAACTTGGGGTTGTTTGTTAACTGAATATTGCTATTAATCAAGCATCGAATGGTCGACAATGACTCCTCGACCCTCACAAGTCGGGCAAGAGTCAACGAAATTGGTCAATAAACCTTCGCCGATTCGCTTACGGGTCATTTCAACTAGCCCTAGCTCAGAGATGTCAAACACCTGCGTGCGGGTCTTGTCTCGTGAAAGGGCTCCCTTGAAACGATCCAGAACCTTGCGACGATTTTCGCGGATCTCCATATCAATGAAGTCGATCACGATGATTCCACCGATATCGCGCAAGCGAAGTTGCCTGGCGATTTCATCAGCAGCCTCAATATTGTTACTGAATACAGTTTCTTCAAGATTGGTCTTGCCAACATTTTTGCCAGTATTGACGTCAATAACCGTCAAAGCCTCGGTGTGTTCGATGACAAGTGAGCCGCCAGATGGTAACCAAACTTTTATATCAAGTGCTTTGTGAATTTGCTCATGCACATGTTGGTTTTCAAATAACGATAAACCCTCAGCCTGAGTGTCATAGAACTCAACTCGATCTAAAAACTCTGGATTAAAGTCGCCGATGTACTGACGCACTTCTTCATACAGTTCACGCTCGTCGATGATGATTCCGCGATAGTCGCTGCTGAACTCTTCACGAATCACACGAACAGCAAGTGGTGGCTCACGATAAAGCAATGTCGGGCTGCTGGCCTTCTTTGATTTCTCTTTAATTTCTTCCCAAAGCGCGAGCAAACGTGTCATATCGGTGCGAAGTTCGTGCTCTGTTGCATTCTCGGCTGCTGTTCGCACAATGATTCCGTGCTCATCTGGTTTAACGCGATCCAAAATTGACCGCAGTCTGCGTCGCTCGTCATCTGGGAGACGCTTTGAAATGCCATAGGTACGCGAGTCTGGGATTAGAACAACAAATCGTCCGGGCAAAGAAACTTCTTGCGTTAGGCGTCCACCCTTAGACCCGATTGGATTTTTGGTCACCTGACAAAGAATTAGTTGTCGCGCTTGCAAAACGTGCTCAATACGTGGCTCAGGACCTTGCTCAACAACATCTTCTTTGTCGAACTGCACATCGCCACGATATAAAACAGCATTTTTTGGAGTTCCAATATCTACGAATGCTGCTTCCATACCAGGCAGAACATTTTGCACGCGACCTAAATAAATATTTCCGTGAATTTGTTCGCTGTCGTCGGCTGGCCGACTGACGTAATGCTCAATCAGACTGCGACCTTCGAGCATCGCCACCTGCGTAAATTCTTTACGAGCCTGAACAACCATCATGTATCGACCTAACGGACGACCATTGCGTTCTTTGCCACGACGACGCTCAATTAATTCGGCATCAGTCTCGACGACGACCGGAGAGTTAGGACGCGAACTATCACGGTCGCCACCAGTTCGGCGACGGCGATTACGACCACCGCGGCGGTTGCGACGACCCGATTTCTCGCGATCTGGATTATCACCTGACTCGGATGACTCACCCGATTGGTTAGAATTTTTTTGACGGTTTCGCCTAATTGGATTCTCTTTTTTAGAAGTCGCCGGGGCCGAATCTGTCGGCTGGGCAACTGGCATTATTGGTGCAGGGCGTGTATCACCGATTTGGGGCTTGCGCACAAGCGCTGCCTCTGCGGCTTCAGGCGAAACTAATCGACCTTCTCGTGGGTGTTCTGGTAACTCAGGGGAACTCATTAAACAAATCCTTCTAAATCTTCTAAAAAACGAACACCGCTAAGCGGGCTCGTCAATCGCGCTTAAGCACTAACTCAGGAGACTGAGCGCACCTTCTTCACGAAAATCGAATGTGTGGGGCTTTCGCCCCGTAGTTACAGGCTACCCCGTGCTGATAGCTACGCCACGGATGTTCGATTAGCGAAAACGACGCATGTAAACGCTCTGCGACAGACCCATCAATAGACCACTCGATACGAGGTGTGAACCACCATAAGAAATAAACGGCAACGGCAAGCCGCTCACTGGCGTAAGCCCGATCGTCATTCCGATATTTTGAAAAACTTGAAACAACAGCATTGCAAAAATACCAGCAAGCAATAACTGATCAAACCGCGTGCGCGACAATCTCGAGATTGCCCAAAGTCGCCACAAAATCACACCAAAAATACCCAATACGACAAACCCGCCAACCATGCCAAACTGCTCGCCGATTGCAGAAAATGGAAAATCGCTGAACTGTACGGGGATGAATGCGCCGTTAGTTAGTGGTCCTTGCAAATAACCTTTGCCAAAAAACCCACCGCTAGAAACTGCTCGCTTTGCAAAACGAACCTGCAAAACAATTTTTTGTAGCGCTTCGTCATTTGAATCTTGATTGATGTATGCCTCAAGTCGGCGCAATTGATATTTATCTACTACTCCAACTGCGGCAACTGCAACCGCCGAGACAATCGCCAACAGCGTAATTAGCACAATGTAACGACGTTTTGCGCCAGCGATTAATAAAATTCCTGCAACACCAGCGACTAGCACCGAAGCCGAACCGAGATCTGGTTGCAGCAAGATCAAAATTACCGGAAATCCTAGAATTAAAAGCGAAACCGAAAACTGATGGTAATCAATTTTGTCATTTAAAGCATCAGCCGTATATGCGGCAATCAAAATCAGCACCGCAACTTTCATTAGTTCTGCTGGTTGTAAAGAAATTGGGCCAAGATCGAACGACAAACGAGCACCGCGACGCACTGCGCCGGCAACCAACACAAGTATCAGCAGCACACTTGAACTAATAAACCAAAATACGGCTCGCTCACGAACCCAATCGTGACCGATGGCCATAATCAACACCATTGCCAAACCAGCAACTATTAAAAATAAAACTTGGCGCTGAACATAGACGAACTGATCAAAACCTTGATTAATTAACCTTTGGCGAGTGGCCGAATAAACCGTAAATGCCCCAATAATGCTTTGCAGAGTTACGGCTACTAAAAGAATCAGATCGACGTTCTTCCAAACCGAAAGTATGTCGTAAGTTTGCCCTAACCACTTCGGCAGTTTTATAGACGTAAAAATTCTGAACATGGTCACTCGCGAATATCCGAAGCAGCACCAATAAGGCATAACGGATTGCGCAAATTTGTCGTTGCAGCGACTGCATAACCCGCTTTGTCAAGTGGGTCAGCAGTGAGCAATGGATCGAACCGATATCCACCTGCGAGGGCAGTAAAAATACATTTAACAACTGGTGCCGCCGCCTGCGAGCCGTAGCCTGCTTTTTCGAGATAGGCAAAGACCGTATACGGTTTATTCGCGTTCAAACTAAAAGCACCGAAAGCCGATGAGTCATTCCACGGCAAATTGTCTCGGCCCTGAGCAGTGCCGGTTTTGCCAGCGATCGGCAAGGCTTCATAGTCATACGATCTGAACAAATTTTCACCAGTAGTTTTGTGATAGTAATCAAAATTCACTCCAGGACCGGTAATTACTCGCGCCATTCCTTTTACTATCGGGTCACGAATATCCGAAGTCATTTTCAGACGACTTTTCGGCTGAAGAGATACCAGTCGCTTCACGACTTGTGTTGTTGTTAAGTCTGCAAAACCAGGTCGAGAATCACGTGTGCCTGGTGCAAGCAATGCAACCCCGACTCGAGGTTCGTAAATTCGTCCGCCATTTGCAATCGTCGAGTAAGCCTGTGCCATTTGTAATGGAGTAGCCGAGAGCAAACCTTGACCAATCGCAAACAAAACTTGATCGCCAACATAATATGCCTGACCAGATTCTTGCGAAATTGCGCCAATGCTGGCTAGCCGTTTCTTTAATTCTTTACTTGGAATTGTTCCGGCATATTCGTATGGCAAATCAATATTTGTTGGCGAACCCAAACCGAACAGTCGAACCTGATTTTCGAGCACAGGAGAATATCCGCGTTCTGTAAGTATCTGCTCGCCAATCTTATAAAAAAAAGTATCGCTTGATATCGCAAGTGCCGATTCGATATTTACTTTGCCATATCGGCATGGCGCTCCGGTTGATCTGCAAATTGAATTACGAAAAATACATTTAACGCCCTGTTGACATCTATCTTCAGGAATGCTTTCTAGTTTGTATGTTCCACGATCATCAAACGTATATTCGCCTCCATTTGGAAGTTGCCCAGTATTCAACGCCGCATAAGCAACGAGTGGTTTGAATGACGATCCAACGTTATAGCGACCAGAAATCGCACGATTGACCAAAATTGATAAGTCCGGATCATCAGTTTGCGGAAACAATTGAGAAAATTTATCTTTTGACACTCCCCCGCCGAACCATCGCAAATCAAATCTTGGATACGAAGCCATCGCAATTATCCGTCCAGAGTTGTGGTTCATCACGACTACCGAACCAGCCGGTGCTTTGTAATAGTTGATCTCAGCATATTTTGGATCAAGCGTGCCATCTGGCAATTTAACTTGTCCGGCCTCGACACGCCTGCGCACAAGTAATTGAGTTTCTAGAGCCTGTTCAGCAAATTGCTGAACAGTTAAATCAATAGATAGTTGCAAATCATCACCCGCGATTGGCTCAACGCGCTCGACTAGTCGCAAAATATTTCCGACCGCATCAACTTCGTAGCGCACGAATCCAGGCGTACCACGCAACATAGGTTCATACGTCTGCTCAACTCCATATTGCCCTACACGCTCATTGGGGTCGTATCCAATTGACTTGTAGTACGCAAGATTTTCTTTGAGAATCGCACCGATATAACCAAGAACATGACTTGCGAGTGCCCCATAGGGATAATTACGTCGCCATTCTTCTCGTACATAGATTCCTGGATAATCTTCGACACGCTCCATCAAAAATAACGCTGCTTCTTCAGATATTCCTTCAAGCAACGGCACAGCTTCAAAAGGTCCATATCGCTCATCTTGCATTCGGATAAGTAGTGATTCGACTGGTTGGTTAAGTGGACCCGAGAGACGTTGCGCCAACATCAGTCGTTCGGCGGCTTTACGAACGACTGCGCGATCAATTGTGACAACCAGTGTGCGTTTATTGTCAGCCATAATCCGTCCAGCCGAATCGAACACACGACCACGTTCAGGAAGCAACTTAATTGTCCTTGAACGAACTTTGCCGATGACCACTTCTACATCACGCGAACTAATGGCTTGCAAAAACCACATCCGTGCACCAAGCGACGTCATTAATACGATAGCTACTATTCCCAAAGCGATCAATCGTTTCGGCGTTGTACTCGCAGATTTCATTGACACTAAATCGGGTTCTTTCGCTCACTTAATGTCCAGCGACTGATAATTAAAACACCTGGGGCAAGAACAATATTAACTACTACCACGACTGCAATTACTTTTAGCAACCGAAACTGCAACCACCCGTCAAGCCCAACCATTGATTGTGCCAATGGAAAATAAATTTCGCCTAATGCCGAAACCGCGGCAACTGCAACGAGTCGCATCCACCAAGTTGGATTCGGATAAAAATAAATTAACAAACCTGCTGTTGCTCCTGTGAGCCCGAGAGCCAGAGAACCCAAACCGATTGGTGTTGTCAACACGAAGTCGTACATCAATCCTGCAATTAATCCAACAACAGCGCCGACACTTACCCCGAACGAGACTCCGGCACAGACAACAAACAACAGCACTACTTGGGCCGCGATTCCGAATGGCCGAAGATCAGCAAACACAGTTGTCTGCAATGACAAAACCAAAAATAATACAAGCACTAGTCGAGACCAACGGCTTGCAATAATCAAAATCAGTCGGTTCATGGTGTCGTCTTTTCAGTAATTGGCTGATACAACAACACTCGTAAAAATGACAGGTTCGAGAGGTCGGCGACAAGTTCAATTTCGAGCACCGGACCAGCAGAACCAAGACGTTCGATAACACGAGAAACCTTGCCGATCAATATGTCCGGCGGAGCAAGACTGCGCGAACCACCAGCCGTAACGATCGGAGCGCCTGCCTCAATTTCACCGAAGCGCAACGAATTGTCAATAAATCTCACAGTCGGCTGCCGAGAAGGACCACGCCCTTCGATGACACCAGTTTCACGAACTGCAAGTTCGCTGGCAAACGGAATTGTTATTGAACTCACACCAGTTGGTGTTGAAGGCAGCGTTGTCACACTCGGTGTAAAACCAGCAATCGTTGTTGTTGTGGTTGTTGATGTGGTTGTTGCCGCATCAGGGACCGACGTAATCGGATCAACTGGGATAACTGGTGAAGTAGTAGCCGGATTGACACGCGCAATTGTTGTTGTCGTTACTTTTTGCGGAGAGTTCACGACTTTGACAGACAATGCAAAATCTGGGTCAGTTATTAACATCACTACTGAACGGTCGGCAAAAGTTTTTGTAATCTTGCCGATCAGACCTGCAGCATTCAAAACTGGCATTCCAACTCGGATACCACTTTTTGAGCCCTGATTAATTTCAATCGTCTGCGAAAAATTTGACGGCGAATCACCAATAACTTGTGCGGTGACCGTATTGATGCCCGCCAAAGTTGGTAGCCCATTTAACGCAAGCAATTCTTGGGATAATCGCACCGACGCGGCGGCGGCAATAGTTGCACCCTCTTGCTGTGCGATACGTTGTTTGAGTAGTGCATTTTCATCAATCACATTGTTGTAGTCGGCAATTCCGTGCCATGTGTTTCCAATTGGACGTGTAACTACACGGGCAACACTCTCGATCGGATGAAAAACAGTTCCGAACAATGAACGCAGACCAGAAACAACCGATGAGTTTTGCAGATCTAGTGTGATAAGAATTATTGAAGTCAAGGCGAGCAAAATAATTGTGCGCCTTCGATTAGAAAGTACGTTGGCCATTAGAAAGAAATATCTTTCGCGCTAAAAATCACTTCGGCTAAAGTTCACTCTGAATTGTGAGACCTTTAATTGCTTCAAAATTATCCAGTGTCATTCCGGCACCAAGAACAACTGCGAGCAATGGCTCTGGCGCAACATAGGCCTGGATTCCTGTTTCGTGTGTGACCCGTTCTGCCAATCCAGCTAGCAACGCTCCGCCACCTGCCAAAACAAGGCCATGGCTGATTACGTCGGCAGCAAGTTCAGGTGGAGTGCGCTCAAGAGTTCTCTTAATTGCTTCAATAATTTTAATTACTGACTCATTAAGTGCCTCACGGACCTGTTGAGTGGTTACTGCTTGCGTGCGTGGCAAGCCAGTCTTTGTATCTCGCCCACCAACATCCCCGACAATTTCTTGTTCGAGAGGCCATGCTGAACCAAGTTGAATCTTCACTTCTTCAGCCGTATTATCTCCAATATCAAGGTTGAACTGCCGTTTAAACATTCCGATAATCACGTCGCACAACTCGTCGCCACCTACACGCACTGAATTTGCGGTCACGATTCCGCCAAGCGAGATAACTGCAACTTCTGTGGTTCCCCCACCAATGTCAACAATCAAGTTCGCACTTGGTTCATGCACTGGCAAGCCTGCCCCAATCGCCGCGGCCATTGCTTCTTCAATTATGTAGACAGGTCGTCTTGCACCTGCGAACTCTGCTGCGTCTTGCACTGCGCGCCGCTCAACGCCTGTGACTTCTGATGGGACTGCCACGATTACCCGAGGTTTACTCCATCGACTCGTTGAGACACGTTGCAAAAATTCTTTAAACATCTGCTCACAGAGATCAAAATCGGCGATCACACCATCTTTAAGTGGACGAACGAGTCTTATATTTTTTGGCGCACGGCCCCACATCCGTTTGGCCTCATGACCAACGGCAACGACTTGACCACTTCGAGTATCAACGGCGACCATCGACGGCTCATTAAGCACCAAGCCTTGACCCTTTACATAGATAAGAGTGTTTGCAGTTCCTAGATCGACTGCAATCTCTCGACCCATCGATAGCGGATTTCCTCCGGCCATGTTTTACGAATTCTTCTTTGAAATACCCGGGAAGAAAATCTCAAGTTCGCGCGCAGCAGATTCTGACGAGTCACTGCCATGTACAAGATTTTCGGTAAACAAAGTACCTAAATCACCGCGAATGGTGCCGGGTGCAGCCGCACGCGGATTGGTCGCGCCCATCATCGCTCGGACGATCTCCCAAGTATCTTGCGGACCCTCAATGGCTAAGGCAACAATTGGGCCACGTGACATGAAAGTAACAAGTTCGGCATAGAAACCTTTGCCCTGGTGTTCTTCATAGTGACGAGCAAGGATGGCTGCGTCAAGAGTTCGCAACTCCATTGCCGCAATTTTAAGACCTTTGGCCTCGAAGCGACTCAGAATTTCTCCGACAAGATTTCGCTCGACAGCGTCGGGCTTTAATAGAACAAGTGTGCGATTTGACATGACTTCAGGCTAAAGGTTTATCTAGTGCCTCGCACGTTTTAACTATTTAGCGACCCTGCGGCGCAAGTGGGGTCGCGCAGAACTAACTATATAAAGTGATCCGGCAACCAGAACTGCGTCTTGCGATTGCGCAATTTTTAACGCCAAATCACATGCCGATTCTACTGAGTCTGCGACAATCACCTCAGCGCAACCAATTCGCCGAGCAACTTCAGCCATCTCTTCAGCAGGAAGACCACGTGGTGATGGTGGTGTGCAAGTAATTACAACATCAAATTCATTAGCACGAAATGTTGTTAGCAATTCATCGGGGTCACGACTGCGCAGTGCCCCGGTGACAAGAATCTTGCGCCCTTGCATATTGAAATCTTCAAAGAAAACCTCTGCACAAACTTTTGCACCTGCCGGATTATGTGCACCGTCCACAATCACTAATGGCTGATGTGCAAGCACCTCGAATCTGCCTGGCATAACCACACTTTCTAATGCAGCATCCAAAATTTGGCGGTCAATAATTGCATCAAAGAATGCTTCAACGGCACAAATTGCCAACGATGCGTTTTCGCCTTGATGTTGCCCATGCAGTGGCACCAAAATGTCTTCGTATACGGTGCGAGAAGAACGCACAGAAATCAACCGGCCACCAACAGCCAATCGATTATCTTCGCAATCGAAATCATCACCACGCAAAATTCTCGCTCTGGCATTTGGCTTAAGAAATATCTCACGCAATATTTCATCAGTTTCGCCCAGCACAACGATGCTGGATGGTTTTATTATCCCTGCTTTTTCGGTAGCAATATGTTCGACTGTCGGCCCGGCATATTCGGTGTGATCGAGCGCAATATTAGTGATAACGGCAACGTCAGAATTAATTACATTAGTTGCATCCCATCTACCGAGCATTCCAACCTCGATCACGGCAACATCAACCGCTTCGTCGGCAAACCACCTAAACATTGCTGCTGTCATTATTTCGAAAAAGCTTGGACGCACCCCCGCGATGACTTCGAGGTCAGAGATAGCCCCTATCTGCAGGCCAAATTCTTCGTCACTAATCGGCTCACCGTCAATGCATATTCGATCATTGATTCGATCTAAGTGCGGACTCGAGTATGTGCCAACACGCAACCCATGAGCCATCAACAGTTTCGTTGTAATTTGTGCTGTTGAACCCTTGCCATTTGTGCCTGTTATATGAATTGATCGATAAGCATGTTGCGGGTTAGCAATTGCATCCATGAGTTGATCGATATTGTGAGTCGACGGTGAGTCAACTCGACCCGTGCGTTCATAATTTGACCGCTCGTCGAGATAGCGCAGAGCTTCTGCGTATTGCATGAAAGTAAGCCGACGTATTTACGAAGCGGCGCGACGCTGGCGAGTGACGCGAGCATTTCGCGAAACTAATGTTGGCGCTGATTGTTTCTTTGCAGCGCCTAAATCGATAATAACTTTCGCCACGTCAGTGCGACCAGGCAAATCATACATTGTTTCGAGCAATACCTCTTCGAGAATCGCACGAAGACCGCGCGCACCGGTGCCGCGCAACAATGCCTGCTCTGCTACTGCTTCAAGAGCCTCTGTCGTAAACTCAAGTTCAACATCTTCAAATTCAAAAAACTTTTGATACTGCTTTAGCAACGCATTCTTTGGTTCGGTCAAAATCTTGATCAATGCCGAGCGATCCAAACTGTGCACCGCACCAATCATTGGAAGACGACCAACGAACTCTGGGATCATGCCGAACTTAAGCAAATCTTCTGGAAGCACCTGCGCAAATAAATCTCCTGCATCTTTTTCTGACTTTGATTTAATTTGAGCGTGAAAGCCAACACCTTTTTGACCAATTCGCGAAGCAATAATCTGATCTAAACCTGCGAATGCTCCACCGCAGATGAACAATACGTTCGTTGTATCAATCTGAATGAACTCTTGGTGCGGATGCTTGCGCCCGCCTTGTGGTGGGACAGATGCGACAGTGCCCTCAAGAATCTTGAGCAGTGCTTGTTGCACTCCTTCTCCAGAAACATCCCGGGTGATTGAAGGGTTTTCGCTCTTACGCGCGACCTTGTCGATCTCATCGATGTATACGATTCCGGATTCGGCTTTTTTGACATCAAAATCAGCGGCTTGCAGAAGCTTGAGCAAGATATTCTCGACATCTTCACCCACATAACCAGCTTCTGTCAACGCAGTCGCGTCAGCAATTGCAAACGGAACGTTTAAGAGTTTCGCCAATGTCTGAGCCATGTGCGTTTTGCCGCAACCCGTTGGCCCCAACAACATGATGTTGCTCTTCGAAAGCTCAATGTCGTCTCGGCGAGTTGAAGCATTCTGCTTGTACTGAATTCTGCGGTAATGGTTAAACACCGCAACTGCCAGAACCTTTTTCGCCGTTTCTTGACCGACTACATAATCATCAAGAAATGCTCTGATCTCGCGCGGATTCGGAAGTTTCTCAAGACTTAAGTCTGTCTCTTCGTTTAATTCTTCATCAATTATCTCATTACACAGATCAATACATTCATTGCAGACGTAAACGCCAGGACCAGCGATAAGTTTTTTAACTTGCTTTTGTGACTTTCCACAAAACGAGCATTTAACGAGCTCTGCCGTATCACCAAACTTAGCCATCAGTGCCCCGTTTCAAACTTCAACGAATTGGTCCAGAACGATCTGCAAATGCTCGAGTCGAAATTACTTCGTCAATGATGCCGTAATCTTTCGCGGCTTGCGCTTCCATTACGAAGTCGCGATCTGTATCTTTGTGCACGCGATCAATTGGCTGACCTGTGTGTTGCGAAAGAATCTCTTCAAGAATCTCACGCATACGTAAAATTTCACGTGCCGCAAGTTCAAGGTCAGTTACTTGGGCGTATCCAACTTGTGCGTAAGGCTGATGCAAAAGCACTCGTGAGTGCGGTAATGCAAGACGCTTGCCTTTTGTTCCAGCTGCAAGCAACACTGCGGCAGCCGATGCGGCCTGACCTAGACAAATTGTTGCAATGTCATTTTTAATAAATTGCATCGTGTCGTAGATCGCGAAGAGGGCCGATATATCTCCACCCGGACTGTTGATATAGATATTGATGTCTTTGTCTGGGTTTTCGCTCTCAAGGTGAATCAGCTGCGCACAAACCAAGTTGGCGATCGTGTCATCGATTGGTGTACCAAGAATAATAATGTTCTCTTTGAGCAGACGGCTATACAAGTCGTATGTTCGCTCACCACGGCTCGTCTGCTCGGTGACACTCGGAACGTAATAGTTTCTAACAAAATCCACGGAAGAAATACCTCTGTTGTTGCGGTTTATTTGGGGCACTAGTTATAAGTGCCTAACAATAACGCTAGTTCGTGGGGGCCAGATTTTGTGGGCTTTGAGAAGCCTTATTTACTTAGCGATTTTATCTGCGTTAATGCTGATGATCGTGATCATCATGGTCGTGATCATGTGATTCGATCTCGTCGTGATTATGGTCACCAAGCACCGTGTCATTATCGATCGGGTTGCTCTTGTCGTCGACGAATTTAGAGTTATGCAACAGCCAATCGATTGCTTTTGATTTTGAAATTTGTGCTCGCAGATCGGCGATTGCGTCGTTCTTGTCGTAAGCCTTACGAATTGCCGCTGGTTTCTTTTTGACCTGAGTCGCAATTCGCTCGAACTGATTTTCGAGATCGTCTTCACTTGCCTCAAGTTTTTCGGCGAGCGCAACCGCACGCAACGCAATATCTACTTTCACTGCAAGAGTTGATTGCTCTTTGAGCGCATCAACGAACTGCTCGGCAGTTTGCTGAGTTATAGAGAGCCACTGCTCCATTGAAATGCCTTGTGCCTCAAACTGCTTGAGTGTGTTCTGCACGCGACCACGCAAATCACTTGAGACCATCGCCTCAGGCGCATCAATCTCAACCAACTCTGCAAGTGCCGCAGTTGTTTTTTCTACGACTGTATTGCGTACTTGATTTAGTCGCGACTCTTCGATACGGGTTCGAACTGCCAACTTCCATGCATCGATTGAATCATGCTCAGCAAGATGCTCGGCTACCCATTCGTTATTTAATTCTGGCAAAACTTGTTCTTGAATTTTTTTAACATGCACAACAAAGTCGGCTGTCTCGGTCATTCCTGATGGCAATGAAGTGAACTCAAGTTTTTGGCCGGTTGTTGAACCAATAATATTTTTGTCGAAATCTTCTGCGACCCAGTTCTTGCCGACTTCATACAGCCAGTCGTCAACGTTCAATCCTGGAAGAGGTGCCCCGTCGCGTGATCCAACTAGGTCGAGTGTGACCTGATCATCGATCTTTGCTGCACGGTCAACATCTACGAGCGTTGCGTGACGCTTGCGCTCATAAGTGACCACTTCTTCAATATCGGCATCGCTTGCAACCAACGCAGGAAGCTCAACTCGTAATCCTTTGTAGCCTGCAACTTTTACAACTGGACGAACTTCACAAGTTGCATCAAACGCAACATTGCCAGTTTCTTGTCCGCTAGTGAGATTCACTTCAGGAGTGGCGATGATGTCCAAGTCGTGTTCGCGAACTGCGAGCGCAAGTGATGATGGAATTGCATCTTCTATCGCTTGAGCCCGAGCGGCGTCTTGGCCGATCTGGGCCTCGATCAATTTGCGAGGAGCCTTGCCCTGACGAAATCCAGGAATTCTGATTTGGGTTGAAATCTTGCGAAATGCGCCGTCTAAATAACGGTCAAATTCGACTTCATCAACTTCAACTGAAAGTTTAATTTTATTGCCGTCTAGGGCTTCGAGTGTCGTTTTCACAGTGCGAAGCAGTGTATCTGTGGCAAACTATAACTATGTCCACTCCATCGGTTGCCCCTTCCAATAATCCTGTTCAGCAGAGCTGGAAACCTCACGCTTTGGCTAATCCACATACGAACCAACTTGATTTATTTATGGGTGACACCGTGCGCTCAACTGTCGAACTAACGGGCGTCGCTCTAGGAAGCGAAGGAAAAGTGATTCTTGCGAATGGTTTCAACTGGTTGCGCTACCGAGTTCGCTTTGCTAACGGCGTCGAAGTCGGCGATCTTGATCAGCGAAATATTGAGCCGATTGGCAAGACCGTTAAACGCCTGGCGAAAATTGCCAAACGCGCAAAATAATTCTCTACGTCATCACTTCCCTGGAGTGAGAGATGGTTGGTCTCGCTTCGATGGACCAGCGGGAACACAAATGGTGGATGTTGCAGTTAGCGCTATGGCTGACTGGGCAGCAAGCGGAACAAATGCAAACACTGGTGGCTTCTTTGCTGCTGCCGACGCGTGCGATGCACTTTTAGATTCAACTCGCAGTGTTCTCGGTGAGTTCTTGGGTGCCGATGCTGCCGGCATTTGTTTGGGCGCAAACATGACGACAATGACAATGGCTTTCACTCGTGCAGTGGCTCGCACCTTGAAGCCTGGCGACCGAGTCGTTGGTACGCGACTTGATCACGAAGCCAATATCTCACCATGGCTAATTGCTTGTGAACTTTCTGGAGCAGAACATGTGTTAACTCCGTTTGATCCAAAAACTGGACGACTCGATATGGCGGAGTTTGAAAAACTCGTCAACGATCGAACAAAGTGGGTTGCCATCACTGGTGCATCAAACTTGATTGGCACGATGCCTGACCTAAAAACTGTGATCGCACTGGCACACAAACAAGGGGCAAGAGTTTTCGTAGATGCAGTTCATCTTGCGCCGCACCAACCGATAAATATTCGTGAACTTGGTTGTGATGTACTTGCTACTTCTCCATACAAGTGGTACGGACCACATGCAGGTGTGATGTACATCGAACCAGAGTTACTTAATTCGCTACCTGTCGCTAAAGTGCGGCCATCAGCCGACATTGGTCCGCGCCGTTTCGAAACTGGAACACCGAACTTCGAATGCATTGCGGCGGTTCAGGCAGCAGCGCGATTTTTGATCGAAGAAAAAATGCAACGAGTCGCCGAAGTCGAGAAATCTGTATTCGCCCCGTTACTAGAAGGCTTGCTCGATACCCGAGGTGTCACAGTTTGGGGCCCACACGATTTGAACTCTCGCACTCCGACAATTTCTTTCACGATTGATTCAATGACACCAGACCGTGTTGCCCAAGAGTTGGCGGCGAAAAAAATTGCAGTTTGGTCAGGAGATTCTTATGCGATGGAGGTCGTGGCGCAACTTGGCCTGACAAATAGTGGCGGTGTTGTGCGGGCGGGCGTGGCGAGATATGTAGATAGTGATGATGTGAAACATTTGATCACCACAGTTCGTGGGCTTGTAAGTCGCTAGCATTACTCAGTCCGGGGAGTGGCGCAGTTGGTAGCGTGCCTGGTTTGGGACCAGGAGGCCGGGGGTTCAAGTCCCCCCTCCCCGACCATGTTTGCAGAACTAGATGGCGAAAAATATATTTCGCTGGTGACATTTCGTAAATCTGGTGAGCCAGTGCACTCACCTGTATGGTTTGCAAAGTTCGGGGATCTTGCTAATACATACGGTGTTATCACTGAAACTAATGCCGGGAAAGTAAAACGGATTCGTGCAAATCCGAAGATTGAAGTACTGCCTTGCGATATCAAGGGCAAAATTGCAGTCGGTGCACCAAAGTTCTTTGGTGTTGCCAGGCTCGTGACTGGCGATGAAGCAGTTGCCGTGCGAAAAGCAATCGGTAAACATTATGGAATTACCTATCGATCATTTGCGATCTACTTAGCAGTCCGTTCGTTGTTTAAAAAACGAGACACATTGCCCGAAACCAATATTGTGTTTACGCTGACAAATTAAAACTTGCAGTCTTTTTAAACTTTGCGAGCATTTCTGGCAACGGCGCAACGCCAATGCCAACCGTATTTGGCACATCAATATGTCCATTTTTTATCACGAATGGTTCGGTTATATCTCGAGCAAAGTAACGTGCCGAAGCCGAGATGTCGCCTGGCAAAGTAAAACCTGGTAACGCAGCGAGCGCTAAATTCGCCGCGCGACCGATGCCTGTCTCCAACATTCCACCGCACCAAACGGGCACACCGCGTTCAAGACACAGATCATGAATTTTTTTTGCCTCGAGATATCCACCGACGCGACCAGGTTTAATGTTGATCACCGAGCACGCTTTAAGATCAAGTGCCCCACGCGCAGTGTCTAGCGATGTAACCGACTCATCCAAACAAACAGGAGTGCTAATCACCCGAGAAAGTTCGATGTGACCAGCCAGATCATCTTCTGGCAACGGCTGCTCGATAAGTAAGAGATTAAATGCGTCAAGTTGCTTGAGATGACTCGCGTCGGCGATTGTGTAGGCAGCATTCGCATCGACTTGCAATAACAGTTCGTCTCCAAACTCTTTGCGAATCGTACGGACAAGTTCGATGTCTGTGCCTGGTTCGATTTTAAGTTTGACTCTTACGTAGCCCTGCGCGATGTACTCACCCACGACACGAACCAAATCATCAAGGCTGTTTTGTATGCCTACCGAGACACCAGAAGCCACACGAGATTTGGTCGCACCAAGAAACTTCGCCATCGAAATATTTTGGTCGCGCAGTTGCACATCGAGCAGTGCTGCTTCAACACAAGCCTTCGACATGTAATTGCCACGAATTGGCGTTGCGCTTTTAATAAAACTTTCAGCAGTTGTATCGCGATTAATTAACGGCACTAAAAACCGCGAAATTACTTCGACGCAGTTCTCAAGATATTCTGACGAATAATTTGGTTCAACACCAGCGACACATTCTCCCCAACCCGAATTGCTATCACCAACCGCATGAACATAGAGAAGATCACGCGATGTATCAGTGCCAAACGAAGTGCGAAATGGCGAAACAAGGTCAATCCCTCCACGCCATAGCTCGATTGTTCGCAAAGCCATATATCTATTTTGCTCGACTAGTCATCACAAACGAGCCATCACTTGAGAAGCCTCGCACAAAATATGAGTCAGCAAACGCAGCTTCGAAACTTGTGCGTTGTCCGAGGCGTAACTGATGTGACTTCTCGCGGTCACTCGTGCGAAGCATCACAATGTCTTGTGGGGTTTCAATTATTAGGTCACCGTCTTTAGCAACACATGCAGCACTTGTTGGTGCAGCAATCAAACCTTCGACCTGTCGCTCAACGACAAGCCGATCGGTTTGGTCCCCAGAATTGATGAGATCATTAAGTTCACCGTAATAGTTTCGGTTATAGCCGATCACCGTTGCCCCAAGAGTAACTAAATTGAAGTGAGCATTTCTTCTTACAAGTGGATCAAATGTCCATGAAATTGCTGATAATTTATTTTCTTTTGCCCACAGCCACTGATGCTGTTTAAGTGCTCGACCAACACCAGAGTTGGTAGCGAGGTCAATGACTCCTGTGACATGTGAGTGAAGTTTCTGATCGTTATTGCCAACAATGCCCAGCGATCCGCCGACAATTTGCTTTTGGCCATTCACAATGCGAGTTGCCAAACTCGCATATCCACCGGCATGGATAATCGCGATTATCACGTCTGCAGAAATTGGATCAGCCCCACCCCATACCTGCACTAAGACCCGCGCGAGTTCGTGGGCTTGTTCAGGCTGATCAACGATCTCAATGTCGCTCATTTGAATTAACACTATCTATTCGGCAATGATTGAGGCCATGCCAGTTGAAGTGACCATAGTTAACCATCCAGTTGCCGCCGAGGCTCTTACTCATCTCAGAGACGAAAATACCTCAAATCAATTTTTTCGTGCAGAGTTGCGTCGGCTCTCTTTGGTTGTTGTCGCAGAGGCGACAAGAAATCTTCCAGTCATTGCAACTCGCGTGCGTACTCCGCTTGCTGAAACAAATGGCACTGCACTCGCAAGTCGGCCCGTGCTCGTTCCAATTTTGCGCGCCGGTTTAGGAATGTTGCCAGCAGCAATGGAGTTGCTGCCCGATGCAGACATCGCAGTTGTTGGTGTGCAGCGCGATGAGAAAACTCATATGCCGAGCGAATACGTCGCGAAATTACCTGCACGTCTAGATGGCCGCACATGTTTAGTGCTTGACCCGATGTTGGCTACTGGCGGATCACTTGCTCATGCATGCAAAATTCTCGCTGATCGAGGTGCGCCACAACCATTGACGATTGCGTGCGTACTTGCCGCACCAGAAGGCATTGAATTCTTGCGCTCAACTGGTATGAACTTGCACATCATCACTGCATCGGTTGATAGTCACCTCAACGAACATGCATTTATCGTGCCGGGTCTCGGCGATGCAGGCGACCGACAATTTGGTCCACCGCAGTAACTTTTTTTTAAGTTTAAATTTAAAACTTTCTAGCCAAAAAAAGTTGCCGCAACATCATCAAGCAGAGCAAGATCAATTGTGCGGGTTTGTCCAGAAGTTACAGACATGCTGACGCGCTCAATCGCGCCACACTTCAGAACGACCATGTCACCAAATGCTTTGTCGTGCACAGCATCAACTGCGGCTAATCCAAAACGAGTTGACAGCACACGGTCATAACTAGTTGGTGTACCGCCACGTTGAATGTGCCCAAGTTGCACAACCCGTGATTCGAAACCGGTTCGTGCCGAAATTTCTGGTGCAATCACATGGGCAATGTCACCGAGTTGTTCGTGCCCGTAACGATCAAGTTTTCTTGCAGGCAAAACGAGTGTGCCGGGCTTTGGACGAGCACCTTCGGCGACTACAACTACTGATGCATACCGACCCCGCGAGTGACGTCGTTGCACGATTTGCGAAACTGCTTCAATATCAAACGGCACTTCAGGCACAAGAATCGCAGTTGCGCCACCGGCGATACCCGCTTGTAATGCAATCCAACCAGCATCACGACCCATTACTTCAACAACCATCACACGGTCGTGACTCTCAGCAGTTGTGTGCAGACGATCTATTGCATCAGTTGCAATTTGCACTGCGGTTTGAAAACCAAAAGTTGCATCTGTTCCAACGACATCATTATCAATAGTTTTCGGCACACCAATCACAGGCAGGCCGTACTGCTCGTGCAACATTGATGCCACCGTTAACGAGCCATTGCCACCAATCACAACCAACGCATCGAGTTTTAGATCAGCAAATGTTTTTTTGACTCGATCAACACCATCAGAAGTGTCAAACGGGCTGCCCCGACGCGTGCCGAGGATTGTTCCACCGCGTGGCAATAATCCGCGCACAACGCTGGTATTTAATTCGATATAACGCTGCTCGAGCACTCCATCCCATGCATCATAAAAACCCAGAACGGTGTCCCCGTTTACATCAACTGCTTTTCGAGTTATCGCACGGATAACAGCATTAAGACCCGGGCAATCGCCACCACCTGTTAGTACACCGATCTTCATGGTGAATCTTTTGGCTTCTAGTCGCCGACTCGGCGGGCATCTTCAACCAAGTTGATTTGGTAAATAACTTCTTCAAGCGCATCTGCCGCAGACACTGTTGAGAATCGCAACGGATTATTTGGTGTTACACAACTCGGCACCGGTGCGAGCATCGTGCTCGGTTGAGGATGACAAAATTGTACGACGCTATATCGTTCACCTTCAAAACCAGGAGATGCGACGACACGATGCCAACCAATTGGCAAGACTCCATTGGTGATGCGCTCAAGCATGATTCCAGAATTAATAATTACTCGACCCTTTGGCGGCAACGCATCAATCCATTCACCTTTGTATTTGACTTGCAATCCTGGTGCAGTCGCACGAGGCAATGCAGTGATCAAGTTAATGTCGCCGTGTTCAGCAGCCCAAACATGACCGTTCGTTGGCAACTGTTTCATTGGCGGATAACGAATCGCCCGTGTGAGTGCCGAACCATAACCCACCATTTCGTCAAAGAACGATTCATGACAGCCAATGCCTACGGCGATTAATCGTAAAAATCTTGTTTGCAAATCAATCATCGCGTCATGAAACTCAAAAAGAACTTTTGTGATTCCTGGGATTACCGACTCTGGCAACATCGGATCTGGATACGACTGTGGATAACGACGGCGAAGCGGATGCCCTTGTGGAATCGGAGTTGCCCAGTTGAGCATTTCCTTCCAGTCAGGCTTATCACTTGAAGCAGCAGTCTCAAGCAACACACCCGTGTAACCGGTTTGTCCGTTTGTTCCGTGAGCAACAAAGCGTTGTTTTTCTTCGACTGTCTTTGAGAAAAATTCGGCGAGCATCCCATAGGCCGTGTCAAGCAAGTCTTCTGAGAGGTCATGGCTCGTATAAACAAACCCTGTTGCAAGGCTTCGCATAACGCCATCCACAACTGCTTTGCGCACTGGCGATGACCCCTGTTCGAAGGCAAGAAGATCAACGTCAAGAATGTCGTGACTCACATCTATTACGCTATTGGCTGGTTACGCTTTTTATCCTTCGCGGGTGTAGCTCAATGGCTAGAGTCCGAGTTTTCCAAACTCGTTATGCGGGTTCGATCCCCGTCACCCGCTCAAAACATGACTAGAACACGAGCATGAACTATCGCAATTTTGATGCCGAAACTTTAGAACGCGAATACACG
>JAEMRY010000129.1 GCA_016463105.1 Ilumatobacteraceae bacterium
ACGAATTGATCATAAGTAATTGACTGATATCCATTGACGACTGCCCGACTTATGATTTTGAGAATTCGTTTTCGAAGTTTTGCGTCGTGAAGGTCTTCTGGATGTACCGCAATCCGAAGCGGCAAGCGTAGAGCCATTAAAATTTCTGCCAGCAGGGTTGTCATCAACATCACAAGCCGAGTTGTCGGGGCGTTCGGCCGTTGGCAAATAACTGATGCGAAGTGGCGCTTTTCGAATAACAGATCACTAATTTGCAAGTGTGAAGTTGTGTAAGAAAAGCCAATCTCGCTAATTGCTTGTTTCGTGCCAGTCGATGCCAGCCAACCTGGGGCGATAAAACCGGAAGGCTTATAGCCAAGTGACGATAATTTATTCAAACCATCACTAACCAACGCTTTGGCATCGGCTTTACTAAGCGCCCAAAACTCTTGACAGCCTCGGGCAAAAAATCGACCACTAATTAACTTCAACGAACTAGTACTAGGTTCTTCAATCATCTGATGATTCAAACCATGCAGAACGATTTCGTGTGAACTACTGCTAATTTGCGCAAGCCATTTTTGAAATTGTTCGTCAGCAAGTAGTTCAGTGCCGTTCCAGAGCCCAGGAATCACCAGCAGTGATACCGCAAGATTGCGCTCATCAAAAAGTTCCATCCATCTACGCGACGTCTCTGCAGACCCCGGCGCAACATCATGAAGTGAGACGATTAATGATTTCATTTTGAAGCTCCGCTGTAAGCCAATGAAAGTCCATTTGAGACTGCGCGATAGTGACCAACAAGTTCTGACATCACTGAATCCCAAGTTCTATGTTCAACTGACGATCGAGCATTTGATGCGCAAAATTTCAGGCTCTCGCCGCTAGTTACTAATTCATTTACACTCTCAACAAATGTGTGGCGCTTTGCTGGGTTCCATAAAAAACCATTATGTCCATGCTGAACTAAATCAAGTGGTCCACCCGACGCAGGTGCAACAACAGGAACTCCAGATGCAAGTGCTTCTTGAATCGCCTGACAGAAAGTTTCATCGACCCCAGTATGGGCAAACACATCGAATGATGCATACATTTGAGATAATTCAAGACCACTTGCAAAGCCAGTGAACAATGCCGACGGAATCATCTTTTCGAGTTTGTCTTTGCATGGGCCATCTCCGACGATTACAAGTGATACTCCTGGCAATGCTGCGACATCTACCAGTCGGTCAACTTGTTTTTCGCGCGCAAGGCGACCAACAAACCCAACGATTGTGTTGCCACGCGAACTAAAGCGATGGCGAAGTTCAGCACTGCGATGCTCAGGGTTGAAACGCTTCGCGTCAACACCACGCATCCACCGAACAACATTTTCAACTCCGTGACTTCGCAAATCCCAGACGGCCGCTGATGACGGAGCAAGAGTGATATCAGCTCGATTATGAATAGCAGAGATGTATCGCCATAGCGCCGGCGCCGTTGCGCCGAGTCGATATTGTCGAGCGAAACCAGCCAAATCTGTTTGATAAATTGCGACCGACGGGATCTCAAGTTTGCGAGCAATGTGAAGGGCCCATGCCCCGAGTACCGCAGGCGCGGCAACATGAATTACATCGGGTTGAAAATTTCTGATTTCGCTTTCTAACGCCCTGCGCGGTACTGCAATTCGCAAATCAACATATCCCGGAAACCCAAAAGATCCCATGCGAATTACCGGCACACCATTGACTGATGACTCGCCCGGTCCAGGTGCAAAAACGGCTACTTCGTGTCCACCAGCTCGCAGAAATTCAATGGTTCGAAGAACAGAATTAGTAACGCCATTGACTTGTGGAAGAAAACTCTCGGTAACGATTGCTACTCGCAGTTTTGAATCACTGTCTGAAAACCAAGTCTGCGACGTAGGAGTCATCGCAATATCTAAGTTTGAAAACCTATCCACTACCCAAAAACTATGGTACTCAGACTACGTGAGTGAAAATTTGAGTAGTTAATTAGATGTAATCCAAGTTAATGAAGAGTAAACAAATAGTTTTAAAATAGGTTTCAACTATCAGTGAAAAAATTCAGGTCCTGTTCACGTCTAGTGCCCACCTGTGAACTTCAAATTAGCAACACTAGATATGTGCTCAAACTTCGTCGAGTTTCAAGTGCCATTCATGTCCGACGACGCGACCTGTTCAAGTACCCCGACTTTAGAAATGCCATCGGTGGTCAATTTGTTTCTCAAAGTTCAGATGCTTTAGCAACTCTCACACTTGCCCAACTCTTACTTTTCAAATTTAGCGAAGGTCCGTCTATTACTGCTCTCACCTCAGCGCTCATCGCTTCGGCGCTACCGCTACTGCTTGTAGGCCCTATCGCCGGTCACTTGGCAGACCGGTTGCCGCGCAAACTACTCCTCTGTCGCGGAAACGCATTACGTGGCACGATCACACTGTGCGGGCTTTTTGCAACAACAGAGAGCACGCGGTGGTTTGGCTACGTAATTTTTGGGCTACTCGTAGCACTGACTCGAATTTTGTATACAGCGCGCGCTTCATCGCTTGC
>JAEMRY010000130.1 GCA_016463105.1 Ilumatobacteraceae bacterium
CCATCGTTCATCGGGGATGAATTGCCTGCAGTTACTGTGCCACCTTTACGAAAAACAGGTTTTAAACTCGAAAGTTTTTCTACTGTGCTGTCAGCGCGGATGCATTCATCACGAGCAAGTTCTACGTTGGGGTAAGCAACGACTTCATTTGCAAAAAACCCTGAAGACCATGCAGCAGATGCTTTAGCATGAGATTCTGCGGCGAATTGATCTTGCTCATCTCTCGTTATCAAATATTTGTCCGCAAGTATTTCTGCGCCTTCACCAAGTGCAACAGTCCACGCTTCTGGCATATTTGGATTAATCATTCGCCACCCAAGAGCTGAGTTCCACATTTGCTCGTGCGAAGTCGGAAACGCCTTTGACGGTTTAAGCATCACCCAAGGCGCACGCGTCATTGATTCAACTCCTCCTGCGATCACAACATCAACTTCGCCTACGGCGATTGCTCGAGAACCACTGAAAACTGACTCTAAGCCTGACCCACACAATCGATTTACAGTCGCACCTGGCACCGTTGTTGGAAGCCCAGATAGCAGAACTGCCATTCGAGCAACGTTTCGATTGTCCTCGCCTGCGCCATTTGCATCACCAAAATAAACTTCGTCAATGTCGACAGGGTCTAAGTTTTGATTTCGCGCAACTATCGATTTAACAGCGTGTGCAGCAAGATCATCGGCGCGGACTCCAGAAAGTGCTCCGCCCAATTTGCCAATCGGTGTTCGAACAGCATCAATAATGTAAACGTCTTGTATTGCCGAACTAGTCATTACTTAGTTACCTCTCTGATCAAATTCGAAATTTTCAATGTGCAAACGTCGTTTAACAGGGAAGACAGTAAGTTTGGGAAACTTTCTAAGTAACAAGCCCCAGATTCCACCTTTAACAAAGAGAGCAAAAATTAATGCAACGACGCCAGTCACGATCAAGAACGTTGGGTCTGAAAAAAATTCGTGATTGCTCACAAAGTCACGAACCAAATAATAAAGAACCGCGCCGATAATCGGTCCTTCAATTGTGCCGATGCCACCAATTACAACCATCACAATTATTGGTGCTGTCCAAGACCCAATATTGAATGCCGCATCTGGCTGAACGCTGAGACCTTTGATGTAGTAAGTCGCTGCTGCTAATGATGTGAAAAAGGATGCAATTATGTAGGCGACAAATCGCACACGATACGAGTCAACACCTAGCGACCTAGCCCCGGTTTCGTTATCTCGAACTGACTGAAGTGCTAGACCAAAGCGACTTCGCAAAAATAGATAAACAAAAACAATCGATGCAACCGCAACTGATATAGCAATAAAAGTTGTCACCTGGTATCGACCACTCTTAAGTGACTCTGGAACTTCAAGACTCGTACCAGTACCCGCCCCAATGACTGAACTTTGATTATTCTTCACAATTAGCCGTGCTACTTCAGCAATAACCCATGTTCCGATCGCGAAATATCCACCGCGCAATCTAAACGCAACTAAACCAAGCGGAATCGAAATGACTGCAACAATGATCGCCGATGGGATGACGGCTAAATAGATATTAATTCCAACGCCATTTGCCAGAACAATAAGCGAATAAGCGCCAAGTCCGACAAAGGCCTGCTGTCCAATTGAAATTAATCCACTGAAACCTGTCAACAGGTTCCACATAGATGCAAGCACGATAAATACACATAGATCAATTATTTTTCCCTGTGATGCTTTGTTATCACCTGATGCAATAAACAACATCCAAAAAACGGCAATCAAAAGTACTGATTGACTGATACGACTCGTAACAGTTGTGCGACTAACGCTGAATTCTTGAATGCTTGTCATCTAAGTTCGTCTTTTCCAAAAATTCCCATAGGTCGCACTAATAACACGATCAAGAAGACAAGATGACCTATCAATTGCTTCCAACCTGGGTCAATCTCGGCACCAATTGTCTGTGCAACTCCGAGAATAATTCCACCACAGAGGGTTCCCCATAGCGATCCAAGACCTCCGATGATTACTGATTCAAATGCGTATATAAGGAGTGCTGGGCCATCGGCTGCAGAAAATTGAGTCTGCATACCATTGAAAATGCCGGCAAGCGCCACAGTTGTGACTGCGATCGCAAATGCGACTGCATAAATAAAGCGAATGTTTACCCCCATTAGTCGGGCGATATCTGGATCATCCGAAGTCGCCCGAAAAGCCCTACCGATTCTGGTTCGACCAATGAATAGCGAGAGTAAAACCAAAACCAAAACCGCAACTACAAATCGAGTCAACGGAAACAGCCCAATTACAACATCGTCGCCAACCAATTTGAGAGACCGATTACCAAAGTCTCCGACATTCAAGGCTCTTGGATTCGCCGTATATTGCTGCAGCAAAACATTCTGTATTGCAATTGACAATCCGAAAGTTGCAACGATTTGAAATGACGGGTCAACGCCGACGACACGGTTAAAAATCGCTACTTGTAATCCAATACCGACAAGTGCGGACAACGGCAGAACCACAAAAATCGCCA
>JAEMRY010000131.1 GCA_016463105.1 Ilumatobacteraceae bacterium
TAAATTGAGAAATCAAAATAATCTGAAACGAATTCGGTTGTAGACGAACCAGTCTGCAGAACATTTAAGCCTTCAATAATCAAAATGTCAGGTTGACGAACTATTTCTTCTCGATCGGCAATCACGTCGTATACGACATGGCTATAAACGGGCGCCGATACTTCCGATGTACCGGCTTTAACATCTCGCACAAATTGCAACAGTCTTTTTGTGTCATAACTTTCAGGAAACCCCTTGCGATTCATTAACCCGCGCTCTTCAAGCACTGCATTCGGGTACAAAAATCCGTCGGTCGTGATTAACTCAACTCGCGGATGCTCGGGCCATCGCCCCAACAGAGACTGCAAAATTCGAGCCGAAGTACTTTTGCCAACAGCCACGCTGCCAGCAATGCCGATCACATAAGGCATCTTTGGCGCCATCGTGCCAAGAAATGTCGCTGAAACTCTGTGCAAACTTTGCGTCGCGGCAACGTAAAGATTTATTAATCGCGTCAGCGGCAAATACACCGTCGCAACTTCTTCTAAGTCAATTCGATCATTAATTCCGCGCGCCGCCTCAAGTTCTTTTTCGCTCAATGTCAGCGGCGTTTGTGCCCGCAACGTCGACCATTGTTCGCGGTCGAACCGCAAGTAGCGATCAATGTCGTTTTCTGAAATCACTTCATTAAATCTATTTAGTTACCCGCCGTAAAAACTCAATCAATGGCGGATTTAACAAATTTGCATGGGTCAAGTTTGAGGCGTGCGCAGCCCCTTCAATTGCGACAATTTTGCCCGCCCCGACTAGTCCTTTGCGCAGTTCTTCAGCGCGCTCCATCGAAATTGCAGTATCAGCGGTGCCATGCAAAATAATTGCCGGGCATTTAATCTCGCCGAGACGGTCAGTGATGTCATCGCGATTAAGCAAACAATTCGCCGTGGCTTTGATTGCTTCGGTTGTGAAATTCTGCCACTTAGCAATCGTCTTTTTACTTTCATTTGGTTCAGCGATGATGATATTTGCGATTACAGCAGTCAGATCTGGCACTGGTCCATGCTCTATCCAAGTATCAACCATCATCCGATACCCAGCCAAAGTTTCTGGGCCATCATTATCGGCAGCAGTGTCGATAAGTACGAGTGCAGTCACGCGCTCGGGTGCTTTTAGCGCGGCGCGCATCGTCAAGAACCCTCCTTGCGACATGCCACCGATCACGCATTTTTTAATGCCCAGATGATCCATTAATCCCAGACAGTCATCGGCAGAATCCCAATAACTGAAATCTTTTCCGTCCCATTTAGTTTGACCAAAACCGCGCTCATCCCAAGTGATCACGCGAAACTCTGGTGACAGTGCTGCAACTTGGGCATCAAACATCGTTTGATCCATCAAAAATCCGTGCGCCAAAATAACTACTGGCCCACTGCCACCTGAGTCTGTGTAAAAAATCTCCTGAGAGTTAACTTTTGCAAACGCCATAATTGCCCCTAATGTTCGTTTTACGCAACGCTACATCTCAGGGCAAGTCGCGCAATTATCGAGATGATTGCTACTTATTTATGGCTAAACGGCGAAACGCTCGAGACGGCACCGGCGCCACCAGTCAAAACATCAACGCCCGTTTCTGTCACCAAAACCATGTGTTCAAACTGCGCTGTGCGTTTGCCGTCGGCAGTCACTGCTGTCCACTCGTCATCCCACATCTTGTGCTGCCAAGTGCCAAGTGTGATCATCGGTTCAATTGTAAAAGTCATGCCTGGTCGCATCACCACAGAATTGCGCGAGTCGTAATAGTGCAGAACTTGAATATCAGTATGAAACTGTTCGCCGATTCCGTGGCCGACGAATGCTCGCACGACTCCAAGTTTGTATAACTTCGCTTGGTCTTCAATCGCACGACCAATATCACTCAACGGACGTCCGGGTTTCACTGCTTCGATTCCACGCCAGATGCATTCTTCTGTCGCTTTAATCAACTCGCGGCTCGTCTCGTCAATTTTTCCAACTGCAAATGTTGCGTTCGTGTCACCGTGCACGCCGCCGATATAGCAAGTCACATCTAAGTTGACAATGTCACCGTCTTCGAGTTTGCGCGAGTCAGGTATGCCGTGACAAATTACTTCGTTGACAGATGTGCAAACACTTTTCGGGTATCCCGAATAATTCAACGGACTCGGGTACGAATTGCGCGCAATGCACAACTCGTGCACATATGCATCAATCTCATCTGTCGTCACGCCAGGTTTCACATACTCACCAGCGAGACGCAAAACTTCAGCGGCAATCGCACCTGCATGACGCATCCGTTCAATTATTTCTGGCGACTTGACTGGCGACTCGTTCCATCTCGTCACTTCACCTGTGTCGGCATACGGTGGGCGAGCGATGCTGGCTGGCACACTTCGCCGTGGGCTCACTTCGCCTGCCACAACCCGACCTTCAAGTGGTTTGTGACAACGCTTATATTTGCGACCACTGCCGCACCAGCACAGGTCGTTCGCCGACGGCAGCA
>JAEMRY010000132.1 GCA_016463105.1 Ilumatobacteraceae bacterium
TCAACACCAACAAGTTTGTAGCCACATGCCGAATGTAAATCTCGTGAGGCCGTACTAGTTGATTCAATTCGGGCGATGACCGAGTGAAAACCAGAAACAGTTGCTACTGCTAATAGATGATTGAGTATTTGTCGACCGATACCTCGTCGTGCAACATCGCGGCGCACGTAAACAGAATTTTCTACGGTTGTGCGGTAACCGGTTCGATCTTTATATTCGCTCAGAGCACCGAAACCTAAAACTGCGCCAGCAGAATCAACTGCGACAACAGCGCAAAATGCACCACTGCGTGCGGCTATCCATTCTTGTTGAACTTCAAGCGTGCGCGGCACAAGATCCATTGTTGAAGTTTCATTTTCAACTTCATGGTTGTAGATCGTTCGAATTGCCTGCGCATCATCGCTGGTGGCTTCGCGAATCGTCAATGTTGACATCTGTAAAACCCTATCTTTTGGGCAGTAGTCAGTTCCCGCTATATTGAATGCGAAATCTGTGAGGGTGAATCCGAGCAGTTGTTCGCCCTCTTAGCTCATTCGGTAGAGCACTTCCATGGTAAGGAAGAGGTGGTGGGTTCGATTCCCACAGAGGGCTCAGTAATACAAGGCGACGTAGCTCAGTTGGTTAGAGCATCCGGCTCATAATCGGAAGGTCATCGGTTCGAGTCCGATCGTCGCTACTAGGTGCAAAGTAGAATTAAAAATTAGATGTCTGACACTTCAGAAACTAAAATTTCGATCATTGAAACGGTAAAAATCGTCTGGAAGTTGTTTACAAACTCAGACCGAATCGCCTTCACTCGAATTGTCGTGATGGTGATTATCGGAATGTTTCTTGAGACGATCAGTCTCGGAATAGTTGTACCAATTATTGGAATTCTTACTCAAGATGACTATCAACAGAAGTATCCGTTCATTGTTGATATTTTCGGGAACTTAAGTCGCGAAGAATTGATCTCTGCGGTAATGGTGGCAATGGTTTTGATCTATATCGTGCGTAGTTTGTTTTTATTCTGGAGTCTGTGGATTCAAAAAGGTTTCTCTGCTTCTGTTTCGGGTCGTCTTTCGCAGAGCCTCTTCTCAACTTATTTGCGCCAGCCGTACATGTTTCACTTGCAGCGCAATTCTTCAACGTTGATGCGCAATGCAAAAAACGCAACAGCAATTGTCACATGTGGTGTTGATCCGTTTCTAGTTTTGCTTACTGATGGTCTAGTCGCGATTGCAATGTTTGCGTTGCTTATTGCAGTCGAGCCTGTTGGTACTTTGGCTGTGCTGTTGGTATTTGGTTTATCAACGTTCGTGTTTCAAAGAACTACTCGTCGGCGAATCGACAATTGGGGTTATCAAGTTGATTATCACGAAACCAAGATCTTGCAGCATCTACAAGAAGGTTTTGGCGGCGCAAAAGACGTAAAAGTGTTGGGCCGCGAAAATGAGTTTTTATCGCAACACGAGAAGCATCTCGGCGAGAGCATCCGAATAAATCGGATATATAACGTGATACTCACTTTGCCAAGGTCGTTTATGGAGATCATTACGATCGTGGGGCTCTGCTTGTTGGTCGTGAGCATGGTGGTACGTGGTCGAGAGCTTGCTGACATTGTGCCGATTCTCGGTTTGTTCGCCGCGGCGGCTTTTCGAGTCATGCCGTCCATTAATCGCTTGCTGATGGCTACACAGACACTGATTTTTAACCGTTCGATCATCGCCTCTGTTTACCAAGACTTTTTGCTGGATAGTCCAGACTCACTGACCGTAAAAAGCAATACAAAATTTGCCTCGCAACTTGAACTTATGGATGTCAGCTTTCAGTATCCGACTGCGGCGACTGCGTCGTTGCAGAATGTCTCACTAGTTGTGAAGCGCGGTGAGGCGGTTGGCTTTGTCGGGCCGAGTGGTGCCGGAAAGAGCACTCTTGTGGATGTGATTCTTGGTTTATTTGCGCCAACATCGGGTGTCGTGAAAGTTGATGGCCAAGATGTTCAGCAGAACTTGAGAAATTGGCAAAACCAGATTGGTTATGTTCCTCAGGCCATTTATTTGACTGATGATACGTTGCGCCGAAATGTTGCATTCGGACTCAATGATGAAAATATTGACGACAACTTGGTGCGTGACGCGATTCGACTTGCTCAGCTCGAAGATTTTGTTGCAACATTGCCAGAAAAACTTGACACGGTAGTTGGTGAAAGAGGAGTGAGATTGTCTGGTGGACAGCGTCAGCGCATTGGTATAGCTCGTGCTTTGTATCACAATCCAAGCGTTTTAGTTTTAGATGAGGCGACAAGTTCACTAGATACACCAACTGAGCATGGCGTGATGCAGGCAGTTCAAGCATTACAGGGTTCAAAGACTGTGTTGATTGTCGCGCACCGACTGAGCACTGTTGAATATTGCGACCGTTTGTACAAAATTGAAAACGCACGAATTACCGAAGAAGGAACTTTCGACGAAGTTGTTCAACG
>JAEMRY010000006.1:0-2950 GCA_016463105.1 Ilumatobacteraceae bacterium
TTCAGCGCAGGGCGTGAACGACGCGTTGACCAACGGTTTCGAGATGATGCTGCCTGTCTTGCACAGTTGATTTGTCGAGACCATAATGTGCAATCCATCGTGCACGACACCAGCGATTACACATCACACGAATTGAACGTGTAATTATTCGTTTGCCTGGTTCGCCCTGTAGCGCATTGACAAATTTCGACGACCCGTGCGTTGTGACCGCCACGAGACGAGTGATGTTTGTTAACCGGGGGCGAATTGTGTTGGCACCTGCGGGCAAAACCCAGGCGACTTCGTTCATCCATGTGCGGTCAATCCATCCTTTGAGCATCGCCGGTAATCCAGCCCACCAAGTGGGATAAACAAACACGATCGCTTCACACCAGCGCAAATCTTCGACATCTCGCGCCAGTTCGGGCCGAGTCGTCGGTGGCGTGTGGTGCAGCGCGCGCTCGGCAGCACTCAAAAACGGGTTGAAGTTCTCGGCATATAAATCGCGCAAACGAACAACATGGCTTGCCGCGGTTAGATCTGAAATCACGGCGTCGCGCACAGCACTATTGAAAGAGTCTTCAACTGGGTGAACATAAATTACAAGAGTTTTCATCAGCGTTGCACGTCTTTGTTGAGTCGTCTCACAATTTTGTCGGTTGTGTCAGTGATGAACTTTTCACGATCTGCAGCAGTGCACGTGTCGAGCGCATACAAACCGCACCACATCGTGCGCGTGCGCAGACCAGTTGAAGCGCGAATCGCGCGAGTTAATGTGCGTCGCCCGTTGTCGTTGACGAGTTTGACGTATCGCCACGGCGAGCCGTAGGTGCTGACGCCGATGATGTGACGCACATTTTGCAAGTTTGGTCGAATCTTGTTGTTGGCGTTGAAGCGAAAAGCGACGCCTAAAACAAATACTCGCTCAAACCAGCCCTTTAGCTGAGCGGGAAGCCCAGACCACCAAGTGGGGTAGACAAAAATTAACGCTTCGGCGTTTTGCAAAAGTTCTGCATAGCGCTTAGTTTCATCGCTGATAAGTGGCTGCTCAGTTTCGTATGCACGGCGCTCAGCACTTGACATCGCAGTTACGAAATTTTCATCCGCTAACCGAATCGCCGAAACCTGATGCTGCTTTTTCAGCGCTTCAGATACGGCCTGAAAAATCGCCGCACAATAACTGTTTGCACTCGGATGGCCAAGTACAACAACAACATTCATTTAGTGCTCCCCCTGGGATTTGAACCCAGGACCTGCGGATTAAGAGTCCGTTGCTCTACCAACTGAGCTAGAGGAGCGATAACGCTCCGCCACTCTAATAGATCAAACGCAAACACCGAAAAGCAACAAATTTTGTTGGGGTGGACGAGGGGTCTCGAACCCCCGGCCTCCAGGACCACAACCTGGCGCTCTAACCAACTGAGCTACGCCCACCACGAACAATTCAGTTTGCCACACTTAGCGCCTCGCGCCAACGCATAATTCTTATTCACACGAATATTATTTTTTTAAAACCCCATTAGCCGTTGAGCTTTCAAGTTTATTAGTCACTAAACCGTGGGCTACACTGATGCCAACTAAGTACTGGAGTTGATAACCATGACAGCGATGGATTCCACGCTGTTTTCGCCACTTGCACATCGTGCAAGGGAGATCACAACCCGAGAGCTCGCGTTGTACGCCGAGCGTACAAAAGGCTCTCACCGCGCTATTGAGCGGGCTCGCAAAGTAATGCCCCTGGGCGTACCGTCAAATTTTCAGTCATACGACCCGTATCCAATAGTCATCGCCTCGGCTGGCAGTTCATGGATGCAAGATGTTGATGGCAACAGATACACCGATTTCGACATGGGTTTTGGCGCGTTATTTGCTGGTCATGTGCACCCGCTCGTGCGCGCAGCAATCGACAAACAACTCGACATCGGCACGCTGTTCGTTTCGCCGTGCGAAGATAATGCTGAGGTCGCCGAAATGCTCGCCGAACGCTACGGCTTGCCGTTGTGGCGATTCACGAACTCAGGCACCGAAGCCACGATGGACGCAATTCGCGTCGCTCGGGCTGCAACTGGCCGCGACAAAATCGTCAAAGTTGAAGGCGGTTATCACGGTCATCACGACGAAGTGATGATTTCGATGAAACCGCCAATCGCGGTTGCTGGCCCGGCACGTAAACCGTTTTCGGTTCCGTCAAGCGCTGGCATCACCGCCGACACATTGAAGACAACAATTGTTGTCCCATATAACGACCCCGAGGCGCTCGAAGATGTTCTTCGTGCCGGAGACGTCGCATGTTTCATCGTCGAACCAGTTATGCAAAATATTGGGATTTGTAAACCGTTGGATGGTTACTTGCAAGCGGTGCGCGAAATTACTCAGCGCTACGGCACACTTTTAATTTTCGACGAAGTCAAAACTGGCATCACTTCTGGCTGGGGCGGAGCAACCGGCGTACTGGGTGTAACTCCAGACCTTGTTGCACTCGCCAAATCAATCGGCGGCGGTTTACCGCTTGGTGCTTTTGGTGGCAAGCGCGAATACATGGACACGATCACTAATGGCAGTGTCGTGCACCTCGGCACATACAACGGCAACCCGTTGTGCATGGCTGCTGCTAAAGCTGTGTTGCGAGAAGTTTGCACGCGCGAGGCCACACAATCGGCAATTGATTTGAACACAAGACTTGTTGATGCTTGCACAGACGTAATTGATCGCGCCGGTATCGCAGCACATGTTGTGCAGTTCGGTGCGAAGGGTTGCATCACCTGGTCAAGCGAACCGATCCAAAATTATCGTGATTACAAAGCAACTGATTTTGATCTTGCATTTGCGCAATGGATGCACGGCATTAATCGCGGTGCGCTTTTGCCGCCAGGTCTTGATGATCAGTGGTTGGTTTCAATATTGCACGGTGAAGCAGAAACACTTAACTACGCAAATGTGTTTCAAGAATTCGTCGACGAACTTCTAGTCT
>JAEMRY010000006.1:3050-4391 GCA_016463105.1 Ilumatobacteraceae bacterium
TGCTTGACCGAACATCTGTTCGTGTGTAAGGTTGCTTACAACACCCACTACGTAGGGTGCTCAATTCGAACCCAAATCAACTTCTCCTAAATATCTACTAACAACAAACGAAAGGCAAGACAAAATGAACAACGAAAAAGATAAAGCCCTCGAAGTAGCCCTCGGGGCAATTGATAAGCAGTTCGGCAAAGGGTCGATTATGCGCATGGGCGACAAACAAGGTCTCGAAATTGAGTCCATTCCAACTGGTGCTTTGCCGCTTGATATCGCGCTAGGCATTGGTGGCGTTCCTCGCGGTCGCATCGTCGAAATCTTCGGTCCAGAGTCGTCAGGCAAGTCGACTTTGGCGATGCACATTGTGGCCGAAGCCCAACGCAACGGTGGCATCTGCGCCTACGTCGATGCCGAACACGCAATGGATCCTATTTATGCAAAAGCAATCGGTGTAGATACCGACAACTTGCTCATCTCGCAACCAGACACAGGCGAGCAAGCACTCGAAATTGTTGACATGTTGGTGCGCTCTGGCGCACTTGACGTAATCGTCATTGACTCAGTTGCAGCACTCACTCCGCGAGCAGAAATCGAAGGAGAAATGGGCGACAGTCACATGGGCTTGCAGGCTCGATTAATGAGTCAAGCAATGCGCAAACTCACAGCCAACTTGCACAAGTCAAATACTGTTGCTGTGTTCATCAACCAGTTGCGCGAAAAAATTGGTGTGATGTTCGGTTCTCCAGAAACAACACCTGGTGGTCGGGCTCTCAAGTTCTATTCGTCTGTTCGTCTCGACATTCGTCGCATCGAAACAATTAAAGACGGTGTAGAAGTTGTCGGTTCACGCACTCGGGTGAAAGTTGTAAAAAACAAGGTTTCTCCACCGTTTAAGCAAGCCGAATTCGACATCATGTACGGCAAAGGCATTAGTCGTGAAGGCGCAGTTCTTGACATGGCTGTCGAAATGGGCATCGCCAAAAAATCTGGTGCATGGTTCACATATGACGGTGAGCAACTTGGTCAGGGTCGTGAAAACGCCAAACAGTTCCTCGCCGAAAACACCGAAGTAATGGTGCAAATGGCAGACCGTGTTCGCAAGCAATCAATGCCTGTAGTCGAGCCTGTGGTTCAAAAAACTGAGGCTGTCAAGCCAGTCGCAGAAAAGCCAGCAACCGAGAAGGCCAGCAAAAAGGCTTTCACGGCAAAAGATGACGAGCCAATTCAGCTTTAACTAATCGCTAACGCCATTGCGGCCGGTGGGCTCTTGTGAGCCTGCCGGCAGTGGTGCTTGTCTGTGCCAGCGTGATCACGCTGTGATGCCACCGTGATGACTCTTTGATGTCA
>JAEMRY010000006.1:4491-32457 GCA_016463105.1 Ilumatobacteraceae bacterium
TGTCTGTGCCAGCGTGATCACGCTGTGATGCCACCGTGATGACTCTTTGATGTCAGCGTGATAGCGCTGTGATGTCAGCGTCGAAATTGTGCCTGTAAAATAGAAAAGTCGTGGCTCGCAACTATTTCGTTCGCACCTTTGGGTGTCAAATGAATGCGCACGATTCAGAGCGCATCTCTGGTTTGCTCGAGTCTGACGGCATGACAAGTGTCGACAGTGTGGCAACTGCCGATGTTGTTGTCATCAACACTTGTTGCATTCGCGAAAACGCCGACGACAAATTTTATGGCACGCTTAGTCAATTGAAAAACTGGAAGACCGAAAAACAAGATCGCCAGATACTCGTAGCCGGTTGCTTGGCTCAAAAAGATCGAGACGAAATTCGCAAGCGCGCACCCTATGTTGACGTCGTAATTGGCACGCACAATGTGCATCGTGCAGCCGAATTGCTTGAACAAACTAAGACTGGACGGCCAGTTACTGAGATTCTTGAAGAAGCGATTCTCGACGATCACACATTGTTTCCGAGTGCATTGCCGATGCGCAGAGAAATTTCATATAACGCTTGGGTAACAATCCAAATCGGTTGCGATAACTCGTGCGCTTATTGCATCGTGCCTGCGGTGCGTGGCAAAGAGATCTCCCGTCCAGCATCTGAAATTTTGGCCGAAGTTGAGACATTGGCGCGCAGCGGAGTCACGCAGATTTCGTTGCTTGGTCAAAACGTAAACAGTTATGGTCGCGACCTCTCTCTTTCGGCACGTGCTGCTGGCGACATGACTATCAAGCCAAAGACTCAATTCGCCGAGTTGCTGCGCAGTGTCGGCAATGTGTCGGGCATTCGTCGAGTTCGGTTTGTTAGTCCGCATCCAAAAGACATGCGCGAAGATACTTTATTAGCGATGGCTGAGACGCCAAATGTTGTTGAGCACCTGCACTATCCAATGCAGTCTGGATCAGACAATGTGTTGGCACTGATGCATCGTGGTTACACCGCAGATCGATACATGAAACGATTAGTTCAAGCACGAGAAATGATTAATGATCTTGCAGTGACTACAGACGTGATTGTGGGGTTTCCGGGTGAAACAGAAGAAGATTTTTTACAAACTGTTGAAGTTTGCGCCGAGGCATGTTTCGATTCTGCGTTCTCATTTATCTTTTCTCCACGCCCTGGCACACAGGCGGCACAAATGGTCGACAAATATGTTGATGCTGCAGTTGCAGGTGAGCGTTACGAGAGATTGAAAGTTGTACTTGATCATTCTGCAGTCATTAAACATCGTGAGCGAATCGGTCGAATCGAAGAAGTTGTCGTCGAGGGCATGAGCAAGAAAAATCCACACTTGACAACTGGTCGCACACGACAAAATAAGATTCTGCACTTCAGTTCGGCCGAATCTCTGCGTGTCGGAACTTATGCCAAAGTTGAAGTCACAGACGCGGCGCGCTTTCATTTGTCGGGTCATCTAGTCGAAGTTGGCGATGTGCCAACCCATAAATTGCGCATTGCAGTCTCAAGTAGCAACTAGATTACGAATCTCAGTAGCGATTCTTTGATGAACCATAAACCAGTCGTAATTGTTGGCCCAACTGCCAGCGGCAAATCTTCGGTGGCGATGGCGGTTGCACAAGCCGAGACAAGCGCTCAAAACCCTGTGCACATAGTTGCTGTTGACGCGATGCAGGTATATCGCGACATGAATATCGGCACTGCAAAACCTACGTTGCAAGACCAATCGCTCGTGCCACATCACTGCCTTGACTTAGTCGACAGTCACGAGCGCTTCACTGTTGCCGAATTTAAGAAAAGTGCAACTGTTGCACTTGATGAAATTGCCAAAGTTGATGGGCGAGCATTATTTGTCGCTGGCACTGGTTTATATTTGACAGCAGTCATTGACGATTTAGTTTTGCCTGGCGAGTTTGCAGAAACTCGTATCACCCTTGAACAAGAAACTAATACTGCAGTGTTGTTTGCTCGCTTAACCGAGTTAGACCCGCAGGCGGCGCAAAAAATAGAGCAATCAAATCGCCGTCGCATTGTGCGCGCACTTGAAGTATGCATTGGCAGTGGCAAACCGTTCAGTAGTTTCGGCCCTGGTACGAGTGCTTATCCCGATAACGGTGTTATCCAGATTGGTTTGCGTTGGAGTCGAGAGCGACTTGCACAACGTGTCGCCGATCGTGTGCACGCAATGATGAGCGACGGTTTGCTCGCAGAAGTAACTGCTTTGCGAAACTCAAAAAATGGTTTATCACGAACGGCTGCCCAGGCACTTGGCTATAAAGAGTTACTGGTTTATCTTGACGGCAAAATGGGGCTCGACGAAGCCGTTAATCAGACAATCATCCACACACGACAGTTCGCAGTGCGTCAAGAACGCTGGTTCAGGCGTGACCCGCGAATCAAGTGGGTTTCAATCAGTGAAGACCCAGTTGCAGAAATTGTGCCTGTAGTTGCCAAACATTTACGCTAGACATCTATCACCATGCAAGTCGTCGTAACAAAACATCACGGACTCGGAAACGATTTTCTAGTTCTAGAGACCGCACAGTTTTTAGCAGATACTGGTTTTGATCCGACAAAAATAAATTGGCCGAGCATTGCGCGTGAGTGGTGCAATCGCCAAGACGGCATTGGTGCTGACGGCCTGTTATTGCTTTCGCGTCGCGGAGATTTCAAACTTGGTATGCAGTTGTACAACCAAGACGGGTCACGTGCCGAGATGAGCGGTAACGGCATCAGGTGTTTGGCACAAGCAGCATTTAATCTTGATGGTTTTGACGAACCAGTCACCTATATGGTCACGACCGATGCTGGCGAGCGTGCCGTTGATGTGCAAGTTACTTCGGTTGACGAAGTCAATGTGAGTGTCGACATGGGACCAATCGAGATTATTAGTGAACCAGACAATTGGGCGACGATCGGATCTGATCCCAATCGACCAGTAATGCATTTGTCGGTCGGCAATCCACATTCAGTTGTTGGTGTCGAAGATGTTGCGCTCGTCAATTTATTAGAAATTGGTCTCAAAGTGCCACAAGTGAACCTCGAAATTGTCGAGGCTGGTCCAGAAAATAATGCGATCACAATGCGTGTTCACGAACGAGGCGCCGGCATTACTCAAGCATGTGGCACCGGTGCGGTTGCAAGTGCTTGGGCCGCAAGCAAATGGGGACTAGTGCCTGGCTCGGTTCGCGAAATTATTGTCCATCAACCTGGCGGAGACTCAATAGCGCGTCTTAATCATCCGAAACTCGGCCATGTCACACTCATTGGACCAGCACATTTTTCTTCGCGACATAATTTAGAGATCGTTCTGTGAACACTCCTTATCAGGAGGCACTCGGTTCGACACTTATTTCTCGCGGCATTCGCGAGCGAATTATTTTGGTCGCAGTGACAATGTCTGATCGCAACGATGATCAGACGCAAGAATCACTTGACGAACTTGCGCAGTTAATAGATACTGCTGGTGCATACGAAGTTGCCCGCATAACCCAACGGCGAGACTCGCCAGACAGTGCTTATTACATCGGCAAAGGAAAAGCAGAAGAATTAAAAGAGCTTTGTTTGACCCTCGATTCAGACACCGTTGTCTTTGACAACGAGCTCTCGCCAGGGCAACAATACAATTTAGAAAAACTTCTGGGTCGTACTGCACTTGATCGCACCGCGGTGATCCTCGACATATTTGCGCAAAATGCACACACTCTTGAGGGCAAAGCGCAAGTCGAGTTGGCACTCTTGCGTTATCGATTGCCACGAATTCGCCGAGGTGCTAAAGCTGGTTTGTCACAGCAAGCAGGCGGAATCGGTGCTCGTGGACCTGGTGAAACCAAACTCGAAGTTGATCGTCGGCGAATTTCTGAACGCATTAGCCGACTCGATCGCGAACTTGATGGTTTGCAAAAAACTCGACAAGAGCAACGCAAGAGTCGTGGACGAAGTGGTCTGGGTGCAGTCGCAATTGTTGGTTATACAAATGCAGGCAAGTCTTCAGTATTAAATCGACTCACTAGTGCTGGTGTTTTGGTAGAAAATCGTTTATTCGCAACTCTTGATCCAACGACTCGGCGTCTCGCATTGCCAGGTGGTGAGCCAGTATTGCTTTCTGACACAGTAGGTTTCGTTCGCCGATTGCCACACGGGTTGATTGAAGCATTTAAAAGCACGCTCGAAGTTGCTTCGGCTAGTGATTTGTTGGTGCATGTCGTAGACGCATCGGCATTTGATCCAAACGGCCAAATAATTGCTGTTCGCGAAGTGCTCACCGAAATCGGGGCCGATAAGGTTCCCGAGTTGCTGGTCATAAATAAAAGTGACCTTGACCCAGACTCAGCAAAACGTCTTGTGCACGAGCATCGTGGTGCCGTTGCGTTTTCTGCAGTCACTGGTGAAGGACTCAACGATTTACTTTTGGCAATTGGTGATCGCATGCGTGCCTTAACAACGGTGATTGAATTGTTAATACCGTATGATCGTGGCGACATTGTGGCCACAGTGCACCGAGAGGGCGAAGTCGTGTCTACATCTAATGAAGAAACCGCAATGCGAATTCGTGCCCGCCTCGCAGATGCAAGTGTTGGTCGCTTAAGTGAGTTTGTGGTTACGCAATGACTCAAGGTTTTGTTCCACCACCGTATCCGTATGACCGCTTAGACAAGTTCAAGCCACTTGCCGAAAAACACGAAGGCGGATTAGTTGATCTTTCAATTGGCACACCCTGCGATGCTCCATCCCCGGCGGTTGTGGCTGCATTGTCATCTTCAAATAGCGAACGTGGTTACCCAACAAGCATCGGTTCTGATGCACTGCGCAATGCTGCCCAAGCGTGGATGCAGCGAAAGTTCGATATTTCTGTACCAACTTCACAGATAGCTGCATGTATCGGCAGCAAAGAATTCGTTGCAACAACACCACAATATTTAAAGTTGCGCTCACCAGATCGTGACACGGTTTTGTTTCCTGCGGTTTCTTATCCGACTTATGAGATGGGTGCAATTTTGGCTGGTTGTCGACCAGTTGCCGTGCCAATGACGTCGACTGGCGGTCTCGACACATCAAAAATTTCACCCAGTGATGTCGCGCGTGCGTTGATGATCTGGTCAAACTCGCCGAATAACCCAACAGGCGATCTTGACGATTTAAAGGCTCTTGCGTCTTGGGGTCGAAAGAACTCTGTGCCTGTATTTAGCGATGAGTGTTACGTCGAGTTCACATGGGCCCGTACTCCAGAATCAATTTTGCAGCATGGCCTTGATGGTGTTGTGGCGCTGCATTCACTTTCGAAGCGTTCTAATTTGGCCGGCTTGCGTGTTGGTTTTTATGCAGGCGACAAAGAGATTGTTAACTATTTAAAAGAAGTCCGCAAACATGTCGGCATGCTCGTTCCGGGGCCCGCACAAGCAGCCGCAGTTGTTGCACTAGGCGATGATAAACATGTTGCTATTCAGCGCGATGTCTATAGACGTCGCCTTGAGTTGCTAGCCAACGATCTGCAAAAGTGGTCGGGTTTCAACATCGAGTTACCGAGTGGTGGTTTCTATCTTTGGTTTGATGCGAAAGATGGATGGGATTTCGCCGAACAACTTGCAAACGATGGTGGCGCTCTAGTTAGCCCTGGTGACTTTTATGGGGCAGGTGGCGCAAATAATGTTCGCGTTGCAGTAGTTCAGCCTGACCACAAAATTGCATTGGTCGCCTCGCGCTTGCTGCACAGGTAGAATTAAGTATGTCCAACAATAAAAAATTTACATTTGTAATTGTTGTCGCGACGATAGTTTTATCAAGTTGCGGTTTAGATATTGGCGGCGATACCTACAACGTTCCAGCAACAACCGACCATGGTGTCACCGTGCAAGCCACTGGTGCTGTCAAAGTTGTGCCTGACGGCGTGCAGTTCAATTTTTCGGTGTTTGCCGTTGATCTAACTAGCGCACAGGCACTTGCCCGAGCAAGTGCTTCGGCAGCCAAGGCCCGTGAGGCGCTTGACAATTCGGATATCGATAAAAAAGACATCGCAACTCAAAATGTCAGCGTCTATCCCGAGTACACGTATTCTCAAGATGGCAAGCAAACACTTACTGGTTTTCGTGCGACACAATCTTTTGCGACAACTTTGCGTGACACAGAAAAAGCAGGTGCCGTGGTTGATGCCGTTGTGTTGGCAGTGTCAACAGATTTGACGATCGACTCTTTAAACCCAATTTTGCTCGACACAAAAGAAGCAACTGCACAGGCACGCAAACTTGCAATTAAGTCTGCGCGCGATAAAGCCGAAGACTACTCAGATTTGCTTGATGTCAAACTAGGAGAGGTTGTGTTTTTGCACGAAGTCTCGGCACCGAGTTATCTTCCACAACCATGGATGCGTGAAGCGACAACATCTGATGAAGCAACAAAAACCGTTGTAGATCTTGGCACGCAAGAAGTTTCGGTCACTGTTGAAGTGCGTTGGACAATAAAAAACTAACTCGCTTTAATCTCAGATAGTTCAAGTCGCATTACGGTGTGCAGTAATCCTAAAAATAAAGTAGAGCGAATCTTTGTCCAGCCCTTTGTTACATACCAATTCTCGGCGAATTCTGTATACAGATATAAGGTCGGATAATTCAACTCAACTGCACGGTCAATTACTCGTTGAACTAACGCCGATCCGATACCAAACTTTCGCATGTCGGACTTGACAAAAACTGCTGCAAGCCACGGCCCTGGTTCGTTCGCACCGGGCAGTTCGTCGTCATCAATAAGCGTTGCTACACCGAGCAACTCGTTGTCGTTTGAAATCGCCGCGTAGACCTCGACCAGGCGATTAGTCGGTTGACTTGCGGCAAGTGCGTACATATCCAAATATGTCTGCACGGTGTCACTCGGAAACTCATGTTGCCACGCCACATAAGACCATTGCGCTGCAGTTTGCCAATGCTCAGGAAAGTCTGCAAGTGATTCAACTTTGAACTTGGCCACTTCAATATTCTAAGGTTTTGTAAGTGAGTAACGTTTCGGTGCACCAGGGGATTAGCGCCGAGTATCTGTCAACAGCCCTTGCAAACATCTCTAGTAACGCAAGTTTAAAAATTAAATCAGTCGCACCGATCGGCACTGGCCAGATGGCAGAGAGTTATCGGGTTATTTTTGAAAGCATTGCAAATAAAAGTTTTCCTGAGAGCGTTGTAGTTAAAGTTCCGTCTCAAAACGAAAACAGTCGGGGTGCATCAAGAGCAACTCGTTGCTATGAACTAGAGACTAGTTTTTATTCGACGCTGCGAAGTCATGTCGAGGTGAATACGCCAAAGTGTTTGCATGTGTGGTTCGATGCCCCGGCAGATGATTTTGTTTTAATACTTGAAGATATTTCAAACGCCTCGCAAGGTGATCAAATACTGGGTGCGTCTATTGACCAAGCCAATGCCGCTATTGACGAACTTGTGAATTTGCATGCACCACTATGGAACTCACCGAAACTCGATTCTTTTAGTTGGTTACCGCGACATAGTGGTCAAACCGAAGCTGGTATCGGCGACTTGCTACGGGCCGTGTTTCCGAGTTTTGCCGAGCGCTTTGAACAAACTGTTAATAGTGAAGTAATCAGACTCGGTGAGCGACTCGTTGCAAACATCGAGAGATACAACTCTGCGTTTCCAAAAAATACAACAATCGTTCACCGCGATTTTCGCCTTGACAATTTACTTTTCGTGAAAAATAAAGTCGGCTTTGAAGTCAAAGTTGTAGATTGGCAAACAGTGGGTGCGCTACCTGGCGCAGCCGATCTTGGTTATTTCATCGGCGCTAGTTTCAATTTTGAAGATCGTCGCAAAAATGAACTGGCGTTAGTTAATCGTTATCACCAGGGCTTGAAAGCCAATAAAATTGAAATTCAGTTCAATGACTTGTGGAGTCAATATCGTCTGCTTGGTACATCTGGGTACATTATGGCTATTGTCGCATCAGTGCTTGTAAAACAAACCGATCGTGGCGATGCGATGTTCGCCGCGATGGCTAATCGACATGGGCAGCAGATGTTAGATCTTGAATCCGAATCGCTATTTAGTTAAAGAAAGATACACAGATACATGGCTAAGTTCACCGCACTAGACGAACGATTTGCTCACCAAATACCAGAGCCGTTTCCGAATGTTGTGCACTATCACCATGACTGGCGCGAAAGTCTGTTTTTTATCATGCACCAGCGCGACAAACCTGGCGATGTTCTGATTTTGACCCTTGCACACTTCGCGGCTCGCCAAGAAATGGATTCTCTGCAATTGGGTCGTGTTGGAGATTCGTCGATCATGGCTCGCCATGCACGCAAAGTTGACGGAGACCAAGATGATTTTCGCGTCGGACCAATCACAATTGATATAGCCGAACCACTAAAACGCATACACCTAACAGCGTCACCATCTGCAGTCACGCCGGTCAGTTTTGACATCACATTCACTGCGCGCACCGCGCCATATCAACTTCGTCGCGGCACGATGAAAGCCAAACATGAAATTATTTGGGACCAGTCGCATATGTTTCAAAGCGGAACCTATAACGGCTCGTATACGCATAACGGAGAAACACATCGAATAGATAATTGGTGGGGACAGCGCGATCACTCGTGGGGTGTGCGCTCACACGCCCGTTGTCCGATGTGGATGTGGATGCCGATTCAACTCGAAGAGGGCATGCTCAGCGTCTGGCATTGGGAATACCCAAACGGTGCACGCGTTTACACTGATGGCTGTTTCGCCCCGGCTGATGGCAGCGAGCCGATACCAGTCATAGATTTTCAACATGATCTGCAATGGCAAAATGCATCTGGCCAGGCCGTGTCATACGAGAAGTTTGGCGACGATGTCGCGGGCCTCGCAGGCACAGTTGTGTTCACACTGCAAGGTGGTCGCAAAATTTTGGTTGAAGCAAATGGTCGTTGGGCGCAGCGCTACAGTGCAATCACTAATCGCGCCGACAATGTTCTCGGTGGCGGATTAAGCGAGATGCAGGTGCGCACATCTGACGGTGCAACTGGCACGGCGATCTTTGAGATCACGGGGCAATACCACCACAAATATTTTCCGATTGCACGCGGATCTGGCTTCCCACCCGACGGTGCGTAAATGACGGCGCCTAAACCAGCAACTTCAATCACGAAATCAAAGAATGCTCGACCCCTTGGTCGCAAGTTTGATCCACAAGATTTAGAACGAGTTCGACGCGGATTTATTGCCGCACGAACCGAATCGTTGATTGTCGACGACCATGGTCGAAAAGTTGTCGACACAGGTGCATATGATTTTTTGCGCGACGACAGAGAGCAGCCCGACACTGTAAATCCGCATTTGTGGCGACACGCAACGCTCAACGCTCATCACGGACTGTTCGAAGTTGCACCCAATATTTGGCAAGTACGGGGTTATGACATCTCAAACATAACTTTCATCAAAGGCGCTACCGGCTGGGTAGTAATTGATCCACTCACGGCTGACAGCACGGCAAAAGCGTCTCTTGACTTGTTGACAAAACATGTTGAGAATCGTCGCGTGACGGCTGTGATTTATACACATTCGCATGCCGACCACTTTGGCGGTGTGCTTGGTGTAACCACAAAAGCCGATGTTGAATCTGGCAAGTGTCAGATAATTGCGCCAGTTGGTTTCTTGCACGAAGCCATCGCCGAAAATGTAATTGCAGGTCCTGCGATGAGCAGGCGAGCGACCTATCAATTCGGTCGATTGTTGCCGCCAAGTCCGCAAGGTCATGTTGACTGCGGACTAGGCAATTCGGTACCGACGGCCGCACCGTCATTGTTGGCGCCGACTCACGATATTACGCGTACGGGCGAAGAACTTGTTATAGACGGCGTGCGAATTGTGTTTCAGCTCACGCCCGAAACCGAAGCACCGGCTGAGATGAATTTTTTCTTTCCCGACTTTGGTTGGTTATGTATGGCCGAAAATTGTTCGCACACAATGCACAACTTGGTTCCAATTCGTGGTGCACTGGTTCGTAATGCATTGAATTGGTCAAAATACATCAATGAAAGCATCGAACTTTTCGCCGACAAGACTGACGTTCTTTTCACTTCGCATAACTGGCCGCGCTGGGGCAAACAAGATGTGCGAGAGTTTCTCATTTTGCAGCGAGATCTTTATCGTTGGATACACGATCAGACGATGCGTTTTGCGAATCACGGCATGACTTCACTAGAAATCGCAGATCTACTCGTCTTGCCTGATGAGTTTTTAGCCCAGGAGCACACACGTGGGTTTTATGGTGATCTCGTGCACAACGTCAAGGCTGTCTATCAGCGCTATTTAAGTTGGTATGACGGTAACCCAGCGAACTTAAACAAACTTACGCCTTCTCAGGCTGGCGCAAGGTATGTCGAACTTGCAGGCGGTGTCGATGCGTTGCTTTCGGTTGCGCAAAAGTATTTCGATGCTGGTGACTATCGATGGGTTGTCGAACTTGTCAATCATGTCGTTTTTGCTGAGCCAACTAATGAGCGTGCACGCAATTTGCAGGCCGACGCGCTCGAGCAACTTGGCTATCAGGCCGAGTCGTCAACATTTCGCAACTCATATTTGATGGGCGCACAAGAACTTCGTGATGGCCCGCCACAAAGTGCTGAGTCTCGTGTTCGAGCCAGAAGTTTGATAAAAGCGATGTCGATTGATCAAGTGTTTGACACGCTCGGCCTGCGAACAATCTCTGAAAATATTGGCGGATTATCGCTATGCGTGAACTGGCTATTTACCGATATGGCGGGCACGCCTGATGAGAAGTGGATACTAGGACTCTCGAACCGAACGATCTATGCAACTCAAGGACGACACGATGCGAGTTCAGTGGCGACTGTACAAATTTCCCGAGATTTATTTTTAGAAGTTATCGCTCAGACGACAACATTTGTCGATGAACTGCAAAAAGGCACCGTCACAATTGAAGGTGACGCTGGCGCATTGCTAACTATTTTCGGTAATCTCGATAAATTTTTTACTGGTTTCGCAATCGTTGAGCCGTAATTCTCGGTCTCGCATTTAGAAACTCGTTTACGGACGAATTTCATAGAACGCGTTGACAGCATGTTCAATGTCGAGTTTGGCAAAGCGTGAAAAGCCCGCAGATTTTGCCATTTGCTCAGCGGTGTTGGCTGAGAGCCCGAGAGTTCCGAGGCCTGCGCCGCCCGGTTGCGACATCGAAGACGACATGCACGACATCACGCTTACCCCGTAGAGCAGCGCCGCCATTGGGTTTTTAGTCGCATTCATCGTAAAAGTATCGTGAGCCTTGATATCAACGAGTAACCAGGTGCCGTTGTCGGTGATTGCACTTCGAATTGCATTCATCATCTGTTGTGGATGTGTCATGTCATGAATGCAGTCAAAAGTAGTGATCAAGTCAACGCTGTTATTTGTTGGCATTGGCTGATCACGTGGATCGGCGAAAGTTGCGTTCGTCAGTTTCGACGACTTAAGTTTTTCTGCGGCACGAGCAAGGGCGTACTTGCTGATGTCATAGCCAATGAACTCACTTTTAGGAAACTCTTTACCCATCAGCAGCACTGCGCCACCTGCTCCGCAACCGACATCAGCAACTTTTGCGCCATTGCTTAAAACCTGAGTTACTCCATCTAGTTTTGGCAGAACTGCCGAGATCAAATTTGCATTTGACCACGGTTCAAAATTGCGTTCTATCGAGACTGCACCTTGTTCGCCTTTGCTGTCATAGTTGTGACCGATTCCTGTGCGAAAACTTTCAGGCAAACGATTTAGAGAATCCATAGTTTGTGGAAGACCGTGAAACATTCCCATTCCGAATGCCGGGTGATTATCTAATGCAAGCACGGCAGTCTGCTCTGGGGATAAAAAGAATGTGTCATCATCAATCGTTGGTGAGTCAGATGGTTTGTTGATTGTCGAGATAATTTTCGCTGCCGCTTGGTTATAAGACCATTCGCGAATCCATCGCTCGTTTAATTGTGTTGCGTGTGCAAGTTGTGCTGTTGTGATTGGCGCATCTGCGCTAGCCATCGCGCGGTATATGCCGAGGTGATCACCCAGATGCACCATCGCCGACGTAACTGCGCCTTCGAGTTTCGTGAACAGCAAGTACGAAAAAAGTTTTAACTTATCAGGGTCAATCTGCGCCATTAACGCAGGTTAGAACAAAAACTCTTTGAGTTACAAACGACGTAAAACGGTAACTAACTTTCCGTAGATCGTGACTTCACCATTATCAAAGATCATCGGCTTCATTGACTTATTAGATGGCGTAAGTGTGACGCGATTGCCACTTCGAGTAAATGTTTTGATCGTGGCTTCGTCACCAGGAATTCCGGCGATAACAATGTCGCCATTGTTGGCAGTTGCTTGAGAGTTACAAACAACAAAGTCACCGTTCAAGATGCCTGCATCAATCATTGATTCTCCGCGTACGCGCAACATAAACAATTCGCCATCACCTGTGAAATCCATTGGCAGTGGCACAAGTTCTTCGACGTTTTCTTGCGCTAAAACATTTACACCAGCGGCAACATCGCCTACAAGCGGAACATGTTTTGTTGGTCGATGCTCCATTGCTACGCCACTTGATGCTTCGTAACGAACTTCAATCGCGCGCGGCTTTGTCGGGTCGCGACGCAAGTAGCCAAGTTTTTGCAACGTTGCCAAATGGTTGTGCACGGTGGCTGACGAACTTAGGCCGACCGCTTCGCCGATTTCACGAACAGACGGGGGATATCCGCGTTCGCGCATATTGACCACAATGAAGTCAAGAATTCCTCGTTGGCGGTCGGTCAGGGTGTTGGATTTAGCCAGAGATCTGGCGGCAGATATTGGGGTGGGGTCTGTGTTTGGGCTCATATCTAAAGCGTACGCCCGTTCGCCCCCAAAGTCAAACACCTGTTCGGAGAACAAATGTTCGTAAATACGTTGTACTACGAACACCCGTTCGCTATGGTGGATATACAGCTAATTACCCACCCCCAATCAAGGAGCAACCAATGGCAATCGCAATCAATAATCATCCATCCATGCTTGTAGCAAATCGCAATATGGCACCGATCTATCGTCGTCGCCGAGCAGTGGTTTCTTTGGCGTTGGCCGCACTTGCTGTCACCGTTAGTTTCGCCATGCTCGACACTTCGGCAGCTGCCGACGCGCCATCTGTCGGCGACTCAGTCACTCCTCGAGTCGTTGTTGCTCAGTCGGGCGACACATTGTGGGCGATCGCAAAACGCCTCGCACCAAACGGCAACATCACTGAACTAGTCGACCAACTCGTATTGATGAACGGTGACACGATCACACCTGGTCAACAGATTCGCATTCCTTAATCTTTTTGTGTGTGAGTAATGTTGCGTGACTAATGTTGTGTGGGTGAAATGCGTTAGTTGCAATTGTGAAGACACCAAAGTTATAGATTCACGTGTCTCAGAAGAAGGCAGTTCGATTCGTCGGCGACGTTCATGTTTGAAGTGTGGCTACCGCTTTACGACCTATGAGCGCCTTGAAGAAGTGCCCCTATTTGTAGTTAAACGCACAGGCGACAAAGAATTATTTGATCGGGCAAAAATAATTAGTGGTTTGCAATCGGCCGCTAAGGGGCGACCTGTCGAAGATTCGGTGTTAATCGAAATAGCAGAGCGAGTAGAAGACGATATGCGATTGACGGGCGATGAAGTAACAAGCAACCAAGTTGGCCACGCAGTGCTAGAACGGCTTCGCAGCATTGACGAAGTTACTTATATGCGTTTCGCAAGCGTCTACAAAAACTTTGATGCTGCTGCCGACTTTCGTCGAGAACTTGCGCTTCTCGAAAAAGAATCTCGCAAATAGTTTGCTAGTTTCTTCGCACGTAGCGAATAAACAAATAGCCATTGTCTTCAAGAATGTGAGCCACTTCGTAGTCGCTGTGCAAGGCAGGTGCCCCGTTTGAAAGCCTTGGGCTGTCGGCGCCAGTAACCATTGGGCTGATCGTCAAGTTGATTTCGTCCACCAAATTGGCGGCAAACATTGAAGCATTTAGCAGCGAGCCACCTTCAAGTTGAACGAAGTTTCCCGGCAACTGAGCCATTGCGACTTGCAAATCAACGTTGCCTTTGCCGGCACGAATAATGTCAACATCGGCGTGTGGAGCCACAGAATCTTCTGGCATTATCAAAAAACCTGAACCAGTCGTAAATAGAGGAGATTTGAAATCAAGGTTTCCCGTACGGGTAACGACTCCTACGCGCAGCCCTGGTTTGCTTGGTGGCGTATACATCTGCTCACGAATAGTGCCAGCGCCCACGACAATCGTGTCGGCTGCAGCGCGCAAAGCAATAATCACGTCTCTGTCAGCAGGGTTTGAAAGCAAAGTTGAGCGTCCTTCAACCACTGTTGATCCGTCAATGCTCATGACCATACATAGACCAATTAATGGGCGACCAGTTGAGTGCCTTTGGCGCGTCACGCCATAGGACTCACGCAGAATCACCGACTCGTTTAATCGGGGCAACAATTGGCGCATGCGCCTCAGCCTATGGGAGGTGATATTGAAATTGTCAACTCTGACCGCGTGTATGGCAATGTTTAGATATGTCGGTTTCTAGCGAACGAATTGCGTTTCGAACTTGTCCGCTTTGTGAGGCTGGTTGTGGTCTAGCAGTAACTGTTCGCGATAACGAAGTGACGTATATACGCGGCGACATGCAAGATGTTTTTTCGAAAGGATATATCTGTCCGAAAGGCAGCACACTAAAACAACTACATAATGATCCTGATCGTCTGCATGTGCCGCTGATCAAACGCAACGGCGTGCATGTCGAAGCAACATGGGCGCAAGCATGGGCTGCGATCGATGCCGGAATCACCGGTGTGATTGCTAAACACGGACGTGAATCAATCGCTACATATTTAGGAAACCCCGGCGCGCATGGTTTGTCTTCACTGACTTTCAATCGCGTGTTGTTGCAATCAATAGGTTCGCGCCAGCGTTATAGCGCATCAACAGTTGATCAACTTCCGAAACAAGTTTCATCTGGGTTGATGTTTGGCTCGGCGAGCACAGTGCCCGTGCCCGATTTAGATCGCACGCAATATCTGTTAGTGCTTGGCGCGAACCCTTACGTGTCGAACGGAAGTTTGTGCACGGCACCAGATTTTCCGGGGAGACTCGAAGCGATGCAAGCACGCGGCGGCAAACTTGTCGTAGTTGATCCGCGTAAAAGTCGTACCGCACAACAGGCTGATGAATGGATTGCAATTCGTCCAGGCACAGATGCTTTATTGCTTGCCGCAATTGCTCAGACTCTTGCCACTGACGGTCTCGAAGTTTTGTCGCAACGCCTCGGCAGATTTTTGAACGGTCTTGATGAAGTTGTTTTGGCATTGCAACCATTTACGCCTGAAGCAGTCGCAGTAACAACTGGTATTGATGCGCAAACTATTCGGCGACTAGCTCGAGAGTTGCGCGATGCAAGTTCGTCGGCGGTTTATGGTCGCATCGGCACAACGACTACGGCTTTTGGCACGACAGCGTCATGGTTGGTAGATGTAGTCAACATCTTCACCGGAAACCTCGACCGAGTTGGTGGGGCGATGTTGCCGTTGCCCGTTGCCGGAAGTGGCAACACCAGCGGTGCCGGCGGCAAGGGTAAGGGGTTTCGCACGGGTCGGGGGCATTCACGGGTGCGAAAATACCCTGAAGCTTTGGGCGAATACCCGGCTGCCGCGATGGCCGAAGAAATCACTACTCCTGGTGAAGGACAAGTGCGCGCGCTGATTGTTGTTGGCGGAAACCCAATTTTGTCAACGCCAAACGGAGAACAACTCGCCAAATCTTTTGAAGAACTTGAATTTATGCTCAGCGTCGATATTTATTTAAATGAAACTTCAAGATTTGCCGATGTAATTCTGCCCGTGCCTTCACCATTGCAACGCAGTCACTATGACTTGGCTCTGCTGACATTTGCGGTGCGAAATGTTGCTAACTACAGCCAAGCAGTGCTGCCACTAGGCGCAGATGAGCCCGACGAATGGGAGATTCTCGCAAAAATTTCGGCGATTGCTGCCGGCCTTGGCGCAGATGTGCAGGCGTCAACCATTGATGATTCACAAATTACGGGTTTAGTAGAGAGCAAGATAAAAGATTCATCATCAAATATTTTTGGACGCGACAGCGAAGAATTAATCAACGAACTTTCGGTCAGTGGTCGTCGCGGACCAGATCGAATGCTCGACTTTTTGTTGCGCACAGGCCCGTATGGCGATGGTTTCGGGTCGGTAAAAGACGGTCTAACCCTTGACAAACTAATTGCCGCACCGCACGGCATTGATTTTGGTGCGCTCGAACCACGATTGCCAGATGTGCTGCGAACTCAGTCAGGAAAGATTGAACTCGCACCACCGCAATTGATCGCCGACCTCGAGAGATTGTTGAAGTTTTGTCAAACAGATATTTTGGATCAGAACACGAATCAACTAGTGCTCGTTGGTCGCCGAGATTTGCGCTCAAATAATTCTTGGATGCACAACATTGAAGTTCTTGTGAAAGGCAAACCTCGTTGCACTTTGCAAATACATCCAGATGATGCGACGCGACTTGGCGTTAGTTCTGGCTCAACAGTTCGCATTACCAGCCGAGTCGGCAGTGTCGACGCGCCAGTCGAAATAACAAAATCAATTCGGGGTGGAGTAGTGAGTTTGCCGCACGGATGGGGACACACGATGTCAGGCACAAACATCAAAATTGCTTCTTTGCGCGCCGGTGTCAATTCGAATTTGTTGACAGATCAAGAAGTCCTTGATCCACTGTCAGGAACAAGCGCATTAAATGGGATCCCTGTTGAAGTTGTGGCGATTTAAGAAATTCACAGGCTTATCCACTTCCAATCCACAAGACCCAGTCCCTATGATTGCGACTGCAATTGGATTGATCTCAGGAATGGCGTTAAATATGCCTTCTAAATGATTGACAAAGGCGAATAACAATGCTGTAATCTGTTACTACAAGTTGTGTGAGTTTCTGCACTGGGGGATGGTTTGGCACTACATATAGTGGTCTCGCAAGAGGCCCTATTTGTGTGACGATTGAGCCTTAGCGAAGAATTAAGCGTAACTAGAAGTTGTTTTATTTACCGCCGCGAATAACGGCACAAGAAAGATAGAGAAAGAAAGGGTACTAAAAATGTCTCTTGCTCCAGAGCGATTGTCAATCGGAATCCGTCGTCACTTCACTGCACCAGGTGTGCATCCGTACGACCAAGTGAAATGGGAGCGTCGCGATGCGCAAATCAAAAACTGGAAAGACGGCACAGTAGCTTTCGAGCAACTTGGTGTTGAGTTTCCGTCAACATGGTCGCTAAACGCAACAAACATTGTCTCTCAGAAGTACTTTCGTGGAACTCCAGGCACAACAGAGCGTGAGTCATCGTTGCGTCAAGTCATTGACCGTGTTGCCGACACAATTACAAATTGGGGAACCGAGTGTGGTTACTTTATTGACCAAACAGAAGCAGATGCTTTTCGCGATGAATTGAAATTTATTTTGGTTACACAACGCGCTGCGTTTAATTCGCCAGTGTGGTTCAACATCGGTGTTGAAGGTGTGCCACAACAAGCGAGTGCATGTTTCATTTTGGCCGTTGACGACACAATGGATGCAATTTTGAATTGGTACAAAGAAGAAGGAACAATTTTTAAGGGTGGTTCTGGCTCCGGAATCAACCTGTCGAATATTCGTAGCAGTGCAGAACATCTAAAAGGTGGTGGCACAGCTTCAGGTCCAGTTAGTTTCATGCGAGGTGCAGACTCTTCAGCCGGAACGATCAAGTCGGGTGGCAAAACTCGTCGTGCCGCAAAGATGGTCATCCTTAATGCGAGTCACCCAGACATCGAAGAATTCATTTGGTGCAAGTCGCACGAAGAAAAGAAAGCCCGCGCACTTCGTGACGCAGGTTTCGACATGGATCTCGACGGCAAAGATTCATTTTCGGTGCAATACCAAAATGCCAACAACTCAGTTCGTGTAACAGATGAGTTCATGCAGGCCGTCAAAGACGATGCCGACTGGAACCTAACTGCGGTCAAAGATGGTCGGGTAGTTCGCACGGTGCGTGCTCGCGACCTATGGCGCCAAATCGCCACAGCATCATGGGAGTGCGCAGACCCTGGTTTGCAGTTCGATACCACGATCAACAAGTGGCACACCGCTCATGCGGCTGGTCGTATTAACGGCTCAAACCCTTGCAGCGAATACATGCACATCGACAACTCGGCATGCAACTTGGCTTCGATCAACTTGTTGAAATATCTCGACGACAGTGACCATTTCGATGTAGAGGCTTACAGCCACACAATCGAAGTGATGTTCACCGCGCAAGAGATTCTCGTCGGCAACGCAGATTATCCAACAGAAAAAATCGCCGAGAACAGTCGCTTGTTTCGTCAACTTGGTTTGGGCTACGCAAACCTTGGTGCTCTATTGATGGCACTCGGAATGCCATACGACTCGACAGGTGGTCGTGCATGGGCAGCGGCACTCACTTCTTTAATGACTGGCCACGCTTATGCGACGAGTGCGCGCACTGCAAGTCGCATGGGACCATTCGCAGGATTCTCAGCCAACGAGCGTTACATGCTCAATGTTTTGCGAATGCACCGCGATGCCAACAAAGAAATCGACAACATCGATGTTGTTCAGCAAGATCTTGTTGATGCTGCAACAGCATCATGGGATACAGCAGTTCGTGACGGTGAAGAATATGGTGTGCGCAACAGCCAAGCGTCGGTGCTTGCACCAACCGGCACGATCGGTTTAATGATGGATTGCGATACAACTGGCATTGAACCAGATCTAGGTTTGGTTAAATTCAAAAAACTTGTCGGTGGTGGCAACATGACAATCGTTAATCAAACAGTGCCACGCGCACTTGCACAATTGGGCTACGAAGGCCCAGTTGTTGAACGAATCATTGCTTACATCGATGAGAACAAATCAATTGTTGGTTCTCCAGATCTCAAAACTGAGCACTTGCCAGTGTTTGCTTGTTCGATGGGTGACAACACGATTCACTATGAAGGTCACGTGCGAATGATGGGAGCGGCTCAACCGTTCTTGTCTGGCGCAATTTCGAAGACTGTCAACATGCCAGAAGAAGCATCGATCGAAGACATCGAATCGTTGCACATGCTGTCATGGGAGCTAGGCATAAAAGCAGTTGCTGTTTATCGCGACAACTGCAAAGTTGGACAACCACTTTCAACAGCCAAAAAAGACAGCGAAAAAGGTTCAACATCAAACACAGATGCAGAAAATTCAGCAACTCAAGTTGTTGAGCGCATCGTCGAGCGAGTTGTTCACCAACCAATTCGTCAAAAATTGCCGCGGTCACGTCGTGGTCGCACTTTCGAGTTCCGCGTTGCCGACTGCAAAGGTTTTGCAACAATCGGCGAATACTCAGACGGACGACCTGGTGAAGTGTTCTTGACAGTGTCGAAACAGGGTTCAACTCTGGCTGGCATCATGGACGCTTTCGCCAAGAGCATCTCTTATGGCTTGCAATACGGCGTACCAATGCGTGCATTCATCGAAGCATTCGTAAACACCCGTTTCGAGCCAGCCGGCATGACTGATGATCCAGATATTCGTATGGCTTCATCAATCGTTGACTATCTCTTTCGTCGTCTGGCAGTTGAATATCTAACAACTGATGAGCGTGCCGAATTGGGTATCTACACTCGCGAAGAGCGCATGCAGCCAACGCTGCCAGGTGTTGAAGAGTCAATCACCGAGACGACACAGGGCACAGATATTTTTGCTGACCCAAAATCGATTCCGTCGGTTACAGAGTTGGTTGCACAAATCAACGCAGGGTCATTTACTGCGCCGCCAAGTCACAGCGCAAAAAAGCCAGCCGGAACAGGCATGATGTGCTCATCTTGTGGTTCAGCCAACATGCAACGCGCCGGTGCGTGTTATGTCTGTGGCGACTGTGGTTCATCTAGCGGTTGTTCATAATCATCTAGATTGACCGAGTGGCCAATAATCGCCAGTCTGTAGAGCTTGCGTGGTTCGCAGCGCTATGCGATGACGACTATGAATTTTTAGGTGTCCCAGATGAAGATCTGCAATCTTCGTGGTTGCATTGCAGTGACATAGTTAGGCGTGCCGAAACAAACGGGTTCGACAACGTGCTGCTTCCGTCTGGCTACAGCCTCGGTATCGACTCAACTGCATTTGCTGGGGCAGTTGCAACTCTGACTAACGAGATCAATTTGTTGCTCGCAGTGCGGCTCGGTGAACTTGTGGTGCCACAACTCGCGCGTCAAATAGCGACGTTGCAACAAATCTCTAATTCGCGATTGGTGATTAATGCAATTTCATCCGAGATGCCAGGCGAACAACTTTCAAGTGAGGCCCGATATCACCGCACAACCGAATATCTGTATGTGCTCGGCGAACTCTTAGAAGGACGAGAAGTAAATATTGAGGGTGAGTTTTTGCAACTGCATATTGATCCACCACGAATTACTGGCCAAGGTTATGGTTGTCCACCAATTTATTTTGGCGGACTCTCTGAGGCCGCTCGCGACTGCGCTGCGGCTAGCGCAGATGTCTATTTGATGTGGCCAGATACAACCGCCAAAATTTCAAGTGTTGTTCTTGATCTGACTCATCGAGCACAGAATTTTGGGCGAAAAATAAGTTTTGGTTGGCGAAGTCATGTCATAGTGCGCGAGACCGAGCGCGAGGCTCGTGAGGCTGCGCGCAAACTGCTGTCACGACTCGACTCTGCAACAGGTGATGCAATTCGTGCCAAGTCACTTGATGCAACTTCGACCGGCGTGAATCGTCAAAGCGAATTGCGTTCAGCCGCAGACGACGAAGGCTATTTAGAGCAAAACCTTTGGACGGGTGTCGGTCGCGCGCGCAGCGGTGCAGGTATTGCAATTGTTGGTGACCCAGATCAAGTCACAGCAAAACTTAATGAACTCGCCGATGCAGGTGTTTCGGCGTTTATTTTGTCTGGATATCCACATCTCAAAGAGTGTGATCTCTTCGCGCGTTATGTGTTGCCACAAATCAAACATGCTCCGCTTTCTCTAACCCACGCACCAGCCGTGCTGCACGACCACCGCTAAATTTCTAGTCAGTTATCTTGCTAGTTAATACGGCAGTTAACGCGCTTAATGCCGTTGATGAAGTTGCTCTGCAAATAGGCCGGCTCGCCAGTGATCTGCAAGTTCGGTGTGCGTCGACGAATCTCGTCAAACATCACAGCAATTTCACGACGCGCTAGATTCGCCCCCAAACAAAAGTGCGGACCACCAGCACCAAAACCGATTTGTGTTGGCTGAGCAGTGCGAGTTACATCAAATTTGAATGGCTCAGCGAAAACTCTCTCGTCACGATTGCCCGAGTTATAAAACAACACAACTTTTTGGTTTTGTTTAATTGGAAAGCCGTTGATTTCGGTATCTTGCGTCGCAGTTCGGCGAAAGTGCATTACCGGTGTTGCCCATCTCACGATTTCTTCGACTGCAGTTTTTGTGTTCGCTTCAAAGTCGTTAAACCACGTCGCCCGTTGATCTGGATTTTCGGTTAACGCGACCATTCCATGAGTTATTGCGTTGCGAGTCGTTTCGTTTCCTGCAACTACTAGCAGAATAAAAAAACTCCCGAACTCTTGAGATGAGAGTCTCTCGCCGTCTACGACGGCATGCATCATCACGCTCGTTAAATCTTCGGTCGGATTGGCAAGTCGAGCCTCACCAAGAGCCTGGGCATAAGTAAACATGCCGATTCCGGCTTCCATTAATCCTTCGATCGAACCGGTGAAATCTGGGTCACCAGCACCCAAAATCGTATTCGTCCAATTAAAAATTTGCCGCTCGTCAGATTCGGGAATGCCCATCATCTCGCAAATAATTTGTAACGGAAACTTGCCGGCAATCGCATCCACAAAATCAAATTCTTGACCTTCAAACTCTTCAAGCACACGATCGATAATTGTTCGCGCCTTAACTTTTACGTACTCTTCAATTCGCGCAATCTCACGCGGAGTAAAACCTTTTGAAACTATTGAACGAAGACGAAAATGCTTGGGGTCATCCATCCCGATCATCGACCCAAAAAACTCGTTTAGTTCTGGCGAAAGGTCTGCAATATTCGAACCTTTGCCGCTGCAAAAAAGTTGTGGATTGCGACTAACGTGCCAAATGTCGTCGTGGCGGGTGAGGGCGAAATACCCAGGACCTTTAGGCACAAATACGAAATCCATTTCTTCGAAGAACCGAATCGGCTCTTCGTTACGTAATTTGGCGAAAGCCGATTCGCGGTAGTCACGCGGGGCGTTCCAAAACTCAGGACTCGAAAGGTCTATGTCTTTTAGGGCAACATCGAATATCTGCATCTCTAGAGACTAGAACTCTTGCCTCTCGCGAACCCCACCCAGACTTCGGTTTGATGCAGTAAAACGGCTAGGGTTTCGCAACGGCAAAAGTAAGACGAGAGAGCCGCCAAATAAATCAAATTTAAAAATAGGGAGAAGTTATGGCAGAAGCAGTTATTGTCGCAACAGCGCGAAGCCCAATCGGACGCGCCAACAAGGGCACACTTACAGAATTGCGACCTGACGATATGTCGGCACAAATTATCCGTGCATTGATGGCCAAGGTTCCGCAACTTAAATCTGACGATGTCGAAGACCTGATGATGGGTTGTGGTCAACCAGCAGGTGAAGCAGGTTTTAATATCGCTCGCGTAGTTGCAGTGCTTGCAGGTCTTGACAATGTTCCGGGTGTAACAGTGAACCGTTATTGCTCGTCAAGTTTGCAGACAATTCGCATGGCTGCACATGCAATTAAAGCTGGCGAAGGCGATTGCTTTATTGCTGCCGGTGTTGAAACAGTTAGTCGCTACGCATCGGGCGCAAGTGACATTGCACCGAACGCAATTTTCAAACCATCAGGCGAGCGCACTAAGTCACGCGCTGCAGGTGGACAAGGAGTTTGGTCAGCCGCAACTGGTTTGGCAGATATGTATATCGCCATGGGACAAACTGCAGAGAACGTTCGCGAACTTGAAGGCGTGACGCGTCTTGAGATGGATGCGTTTGGCGCACGAAGTCAGCAACGCGCAGTTGCCAATCAAGAGAACGGATTTTTCGATCGAGAGATCTCGCCACTCACATTGCCAAACGGAACTGTGATTTCTAAAGATGACGGTCCTCGCGCTGGTACAACTGCAGAAGGTCTTGCAGGTTTGAAGCCAGTGTTTCGCCCAGACGGCGAAATCACAGCAGGCAACGCATGTCCGTTAAATGACGGCGCTGCGGCAGTCATAGTGATGAGCGATACAAAAGCCAAACAACTTGGCATCAAGCCATTGGCGCGAATTGTTTCATCAGGTGTGTCTGGTTTGAATCCAGAAATCATGGGACTCGGACCGATCGAAGCATGTCGTCAAGCACTCAAGCGTGCCGGAATGACAATTGATCAAATTGATCTCGTAGAAATCAACGAAGCCTTCGCCGCCCAGGTGATTCCATCGGCAAAACATCTGGGTATTCCAATGGAGAAATTAAATATCCATGGTGGGGCAATTGCTCTCGGTCACCCATTTGGTATGACTGGTGCTCGAATTATGACGACTTTAATTAACGGCTTGCAACACACAGACAAACGATTTGGTCTCGAATCAATGTGTGTTGGTGGCGGTCAAGGTATGGCGATGATTATTGAGCGTTTAAAGTAAAAACGCTTTAGACAACTAGCGCGTACTGCGCAAATGCATGATGCCAGCGACGCTGGCGATTGCAGCAATACCAACTGCAACAACAAAAAACGTAACGAAAGCACCATAAGCGCCATAGATCGACGGCGCAATAAAAGCCGCAACCATCTGCCCGAACACGTTTACTGCGCCCGACAAACCTTGTGCAGCCGATGCACGCCCCACTGGCGCCGCCTTTGCAATCGCCGAAAGCGCAGCCGGAATCACCGATGCTTGTACTAAGCCTTCAATTAAACCAACTCCTAAAATCACCCACGGATTTTTAATAACGCCGTACAAGACTGTCAGCAAACTAATTGGAACAACCAGCCACAACGCCACAGCAATCGGCGAACGCTTGTCGATCATCTTGCCCGCGCGAGCCGAAAAGAAAATAAACGGCAAGCCGTAAACCGCAAAAGTTAAACCTGTCATTGCGTTGTTGCCGCCCAGGTCGTCTAAGAAGCGGTCCCAAAGCGCGTCAAACATTCCGGTCGGAAACGTGACTGCGAGTGTCAAGATCAGCGCGATTCGAACATTGCGAATTCGTAGTAAATCAAAACTTAATCGCTGCGACTCAGCGTTTGATGCCAACTCTGGAAACTTGCGAGGGCTGATAATAAAAATCGCTAAAACAGCCAGTGCACCAAATAATAAAAACGTCGCATCTAAACCAAACGGGCCAATTATCAGCGAGCCGATTAATGGACCCGAAACAAAACCACCAATTTCCATGCCAGCCACTGCACCCAACCGCTCGGCGCTGCGATTGTCATCAAGATGTGCGGCCAAAGCCCGCACCGCAGGAAACGTCATACCGATCGAGGCACCGACGATTCCACGGGCAAAAATAAAAGTTGTAAGCGAATCACCCATTGCAAAAATCACCGAGCCGATTGCCGCAAGACACAGACCGACTTGAATCAATTTTTTGCCGTGCCCCCGGTCGGCGAGCGGAGCCACAAACAGTTGAACCAAAAGACCCATCGCAAAACCCGTGCCAGCGATCAATCCCAGTGCTGAGTCGGCGTATCCATATTTTTCTTGCAACTCAGACATTGATGCAAACACGACGCTATTGGCTGCAGCGGTCGCGAAAACGCTAAATAGCAACAGCAACAAGTCTGCACGATGGTCTTGTTTGTTCATTTCGCCAACTCGTCAAGCACGGCGTCAAAAAATATCGGCCAGTAGTGCAAAGCCCAATTATCAAATTCGACTTCGCACAGACCAACACAAGAAATGTTTGCCGCAGGGTCATGCCATACAAAACTTCCTGTCCCCCCAAAGTGGCCAAAACATGATGCACTATTTCGTGTGCCCATCCAATGCGGATGTTTCGCTGCATGAATCTCTGGGCCAAAACCCCAGTTGCACGGATCAAAGCGCCCGACCCCGGGCACTGTTCCTTCAAGTTCGCCGAATTGCGTTGTTGTTGCTGCTTGGGCAGTTGCAGATGAAATAAGTTTTGGATTTCGCAACTCAAGAGCAAACTCAACAAGATCGTCAACATTTGAAACAACATCTTTGGCGCCCGAACCATTTAGTGAACTGTTCACCATGCCAAGTGGTGCCAACACGGCGTCATTTAGATATTCGCTGAACGCCATCTCAGTAACCGTTTCAAGATGAGCAGTAATTAAGTCGTAACCAGTGTTCGAATAAATCCGTTTACGGTTTGGGCTGACAATCGGCACGTTGCCATCGAAGCTGTAGCCACCTGCATGCGCTAACAAGTGGGCGAGTGTGCAACCCTCTTGACCAACATCAGTGTCTAAACCTGTCGAACCTTCTTCAATGGCAACATGAGTCGCCCATGCAGTTAGTAATTTCGAAACAGATGCGATTCTTGATTTGCGTTCAGTATCCCCAAAAGTATGTGTCTGTCCACGACGATCGATTACGCAAATTGATGTATTTGGCGCAGGCCACTCTCGTGCGAGGTCAAAGGCCCGCATTGGGCTATTTGGCTGAGCGAATTAGTTCGGCAACTCGAAACGCGAGATCTAATGATTGTCGGGCATTGAGTCGAGGATCACAAACAGTTTCGTAGCGAGTATCAAGATCTTCTTGACTTACAGATTCAGCGCCGCCAAGACATTCTGTTACGTTGTCGCCCGTAAGTTCGATGTGAATGCCGCCCGGCCAAGTGTTTTCTGCGCGATGTGCCATCACGAAGCCTGTGATCTCGCGAATAATGTCGTCAAAATGACGAGTCTTACGACCGTTGGCAGCAGTAAAAGTATTTGCGTGCATTGGATCGCATGCCCAAACGACTGGATGACCAGCATCGCGTACGGCTCGAATTAATGGACGCAAAACACTTTCAATTTTGTCAGCACCCATTCGCGAGATCAGTGTCAATCGCCCCGCAACTCGCGCCGGATTTAGAATTTCACACAACGACAAAACAAAATCTGTGGTCGTATCTGGCCCAATTTTGCAGCCGATCGGATTGCCAACACCTCGTAAAAACTCTATGTGTGCGCCATCAAGTTGACGAGTGCGTTCGCCAATCCACAACATGTGTGCCGAACAGTCATACCAAGTGCCCGTTAGCGAATCTTGACGGGTGAGCGCCTCTTCGTATCCAAGAATTAATGCTTCATGACTTGTATAAAAATCAACTTCATGCAACGGGCTGTGACTCTCTGTGTCGATTCCGCATGCGCGCATAAATGCAAGAGCACGTTCAACTTCGCCTGCGACTTGTTCGTATCGCTGACCTGCGGTGCTCGATTGCACAAATTCTTGGTTCCATGCGTGCACGCGATTTAGATCGGCGAAACCACCTTTTGTGAATGCTCGCAATAAATTAAGTGTGCTTGCTGATTGGTGATAGGCCTGAACCATTCGTTGTGGGTCTGGAACGCGCGATTCGATGTGAGGCGCAGGATCATTGACCATGTGTCCACGGAAAGACGCGATCTCTTTATTGCCGATCATTTCTGTGTCGCTTGAGCGTGGCTTTGCGAATTGCCCAGCGATGCGACCAACTTTTACGACTGGCACACCCATCGAATAGGTGAGCATCACTGCCATCTGCAAAATCACACGAAGTTTTTCGCGAATGTTTACTGCGGTGAACTCTTCGAAACTTTCAGCGCAGTCACCGGCTTGCAATAAAAATGCATTGCCACTTGCAACTTGTCCGAGTGCGGCGAGCAGAGATCGTGCTTCACCAGCGAAAACAAGTGGCGGGTATGAAGCAATCTGCTTTAGTGCGCTGTCAAGTTCAGTTTGGTCGGGCCACTTTGGTTGTTGCGCCGCAACGTTGTTCTGCCAAGAAGACGGTGTCCAGCGGTTAGACGCACTCATAGTTATAACCCTATTACCGCAAGATGCGTCAGACGGTGAGGATTTCTCCGGCGTCATCACGCAGCGTGTCAACTGCACGACTTACAAGCCGACGTGCCGCTTCAGCAGTTACTCCAAGCTCTTCGCCAACTTGACGAAAGCTCTTTCGCTCTCCATCATGAAGACCAAAACGAGCCTCAACTGCATAACGAGCACGCTCATCAAGAGTGCCAAGAAGTCGGTCAAGCAGATCACTGTCGACCATACCCATGACTGCATCTTCTGGACTGATGTCTTCGTTTGGTACAAGGTCACCCAAAGTTGCATCGCCATCTTCGCCAATTGTTTTGTCAAGCGAAACAGGAGTTGTCAAACGATGAAGTTCTGCGTTCATTGCACTCAAACCTTCGGCATCACCAGAACCCTGACGAAGAGCAGCACGAAGTGTTGCAGAACGATCTCCAGGAATTCGAATGAGACTTGCTTTTTGATCTAGTGCACGACCAATTGCTTGACGAATCCAGAAAGTTGCATATGTTGAGAATTTGAAACCACGACGCCAGTCAAACTTGTCAACTGCGTGCTCAAGGCCAAGATTGCCTTCTTGAATTAAATCGAGAAGGTCCATGCCTTGTGGCAATGGATAACGGCGAGCGATTGAAACAACAAGTCGAAGGTTCGAACGAATGAAACGATCTTTTGCACGAGCAGCATTGCGCATATCAGCGCGAAGTGCGGCACCACGCTCACCTTTTTCGATGGCTTTTTTCGCATCACGACCGGCTTCAATCGCTTTTGATAAATCACGCTCATCTTCGGCGTTGAGCAAGGCAACCTTGCCGATTTCGTTGAGATATATACCGATTGAGTCAGACATGGGGGTGTTTGGTCTTTCTTGGGGGATTAGGGGGTTATGG
>JAEMRY010000053.1 GCA_016463105.1 Ilumatobacteraceae bacterium
GACCATCTCGCCGAACTGCGGATGCGATTGATTAGATCAATTTTGGCAGTGGCTTTAGGAGCAGCAGCTGTTTTAGCGTTTTATGACCCGGTGCTAAAATTTCTGACAAAGCCATATCGCGATCTGTGCGCCAGTCGGCCAGATTTTAAATGTGATGGTTCATTGTTTGCACTCGGACCGTTAGATGGACTTTCTGCGCGTATGAGAATCGCAGGATACGGTGGTTTGATTTTGGCATTGCCAGTTCTGCTTTGGCAACTGTGGCGCTTCATCGTTCCTGCTCTTAGTAAAAAAGAGAAGCGCTACACGGTTCCGTTCATTGTTTCTTCGGTGGTGCTTTTTAGTCTGGGTTGTTCAATTGCCTATTGGACGCTCTCAAAAGCTCTACAGTTTTTGATTTCGTGGTCGGGGACCGAAGTCAATCAGGCCTTTCAGATTACTAAATACATCAGTCTCGTCACGCTGATGATTTTGGCTTTTGGTGTTGGCTTTTTATCACCACTATTACTTGTCTTTTTGCAACTGGTCGGAGTTCTCACACCTCGGACTCTGCTTTCGCAGTGGCGATATGCGATCGTCGCTATTTTTTTTCTGGCTGCTGTGATTACACCCAGCGGAGATCCAATTACTTTGATGGCTCTGGGCTTTCCGTTGACGGTGCTTTATTTTGTTGCGATTTTTGTGGGTTTCGTCGCCATCCGTCGACGAGGTGTCGCATCAAATTAGTGCGAGTGCTACAGCAATGACGCGTCCGAGTCGAGAATCAATAATCGCCCGATACGACTTTGCGCTGGATCAGTTTCAATTAGACGCGCTTGATGCTCTAGACCGTGGAGATTCAGTTCTAGTTGCTGCACCAACTGGTTCTGGAAAAACATTAATTGCCGAATACGCAATCGAAGCTGCACGACAACAAGGGCAACGTGCGTTTTATACCGCACCAATTAAGGCTCTTTCAAATCAAAAATTTAATGACTTAGTCGCGCATTACGGAAAGTCAGATGTTGGTTTATTGACCGGCGACAACAGCATCAACACAAATGCGCCGATCGTGGTTATGACAACTGAAGTTTTGCGCAACATGATCTATGCCCGATCTGACGCACTAAACCGACTCGGTGTAGTTGTGCTGGATGAAGTGCACTTCTTGCAAGATGCATATCGCGGACCTGTTTGGGAAGAAGTGATTATCCATCTTGATCCAAATGTGCAATTGGTTTGTTTGTCAGCCACAGTTTCTAATGCAACTGAAGTTACTGAATGGTTAAGCACCGTGAGAGGCAGAACTGTGCCGATTGTTGAAGAGAAACGACCAGTCGAACTAATCAATCATTTTGTGGTTGGGGACTCTGCAAATCGTAAGATCTCGATGTTTGAGACAATTGCTAATGGTCAGGCGAATCCAGAGGTTTCAAAGCTTGAGCAACACGCAACAGAGTCGGCTCAACGAAGCAATTATCGATCCGGCAGACAACCACAAAATCGGCAAGACAGACGCAGTAAACCAGCAGCGAAGCGTTCAAGATTATTTACTCCATCTCGAGTCGAAATTGCCGATTTATTACAACAGCAAGATTTGCTGCCTGCAATAATTTTTATTTTTAGTCGCAACCAATGTGACGAAGGTGCCGAATCATGTGTGCGTGCCGGAATTCGTTTAACCACCCCAGAACAACGAACTGAGATCTCAGAAATTATTGATTCGCGAGTCACAAACTTTAGCGATGACGACCTTGCTGCCCTCGGGTTTTCGAAGTTTGCTAATCAACTTGAATCGGGGATTGGCGCACACCATGCCGGTTTGGTGCCGGCGTTTAAAGAGATCGTCGAGGAGTGTTTCATTAGAGGTTTGGTTCGTCTTATTTTTGCTACTGAAACTTTGGCAGTTGGATTAAACATGCCCGCACGTGCAGTAGTCATTGACAAGTTGACAAAATTTACAGGAGAGAATCATCAACCGCTTAAAGCTTCTGAATATACCCAATTGACTGGTCGAGCAGGACGTCGCGGAATCGACACCGTTGGTCATGCTCTAGTTCTTTACAGTCCGTTTGTTGGATTTGATCAAGTTGCGGCGCTTGCCCTAAGTAGATCATTTCGTCTTGTTTCTGCTTTTCGTCCGACTTACAACATGGCAGCAAATCTGATTCAGACGCATTCGCGTCAAGAGGCACATCACTTGCTTAATCTTTCATTTGCACAATTTCAATCAGGTCGCGATGTCGTTGAATTGCAAGCACGAATTAGTAGACGCAGCAAAGAACGCGACCGGCTTCGCCAACAAGCCACAAGCCCCTTTGGCGATATCGATGCATATCGAAACTCTCTTGAGCCAAAAATCGACACTCGGCAAATCGCTGACGCTATTGATTCGTTGCGACCTGGTGACATCATTTTGATTCCGAAGGCGGGTCGCGAGACAAAGGCAGTGATTATTGCGACGGCACAGCGAGTCAACGGCGTAAAGCTCACTGTTGTGACGGCAACTCGTGCAGTGTTGCAAATTCAAGCAGGTGACTTCGAAGTGCCTCCGGCAAGACTTGGTCGGCTGGTTCTGCCTGAACCATTTGCGCCGTCAAGTCCGAAATTTATTAAAGAGGCTGCGCTACGCGTACAAAGAAACAAAGCAACTTCAAATGTTCGTCTTTCAAAGCATCACCGCAAAGACGAGCACGCAGTCACACAAGATCCTGAATTGCGACGACGTCTGACTGCATCAAAGTCAGCAGACCGAATTGATCACGAATTAGAACTTATGGAGTCACGAATTGAGAAGTCGGTGCAATCTGTAAGCGCCAGGTTTGATGAACTAGTTCAATTGATGGATCGCCGTGGCTATGTCACAGAATGGAGTCTCACCGATCAAGGTCGCACACTGGCGAGAATCTTTCACGAATTAGATTTAGTCGTAGCAGAGGCGCTATCAAATGAACTCTTCGACGGATTAAACGCTGCTGAGCTCGCATCGTTTCTCAGCTGTTTCGTATACGAGTTTCGTCGTGCTGAAGATCCTCCGAAACCACATATTCCAAGTGCATTGCAATCTCGATGGAAGCTGTTACAAACAATGAGCAACAAAATTGCCAAAGATGAAGAACGCTCAGGAGTAACACCCCATCGATCTTTGGATGCTGGACTTATGGATGTAACTTTTGCCTGGGCTAGTGGCGACGAATTGATTGACATTTTAGATGAAGATTTGACTGCGGGTGATTTTGTGAGAACGATGAAGCAGTTAATCGATTTGTTGCGTCAAATATCTCTTGTTGCAGAACAACAACAAACGCGAGAAGCCGCTCAGGCCGCGATACAGGCAACACTGCGTGGAGTTGTTGCAGCCTCACACGGCAGTATTTTGAAATGAATCAGACCATTTCGTCATGACGATATCCAAACATCTCGAGTGGGGCCGAGAAATTTTGAAGCCGGAGGATCTCGTGATATGTCAAGACGATGCGGCGGCTTCAAGATTGCTGACAGGGCTCATCAGCGAATCTAAGCATTTTCCGATCATTGCGATTAAAAGTTCAAAATTAGCCAGAGCACTCGGCACCAACGGAGCACAACTCGACTCTAAGAGCATGCGAGCACTGCCATTTGATCTGATAAAAATTGATTTCACAAATTCAAGTAATGAAAAAGTTATGGTGATCGCAATTGGTTATGCACTACTTCGAAATTCTTGGTGGCGTGGCGAAATCACGGCAGTACTAAACACAAGTTTCATCGGTGACTGGGATTGCGCACCCAGATCACACCCGAATGATGGCAAATTTGATGTCGTTACTGTCGGCAGCCAAATGCGACCGATGCAGCGACTTATTGCATCGCGACGACTGCGACTTGGAACTCATTTGCCACACCCCCAAATTTCAACTCATCAGGCAACCAGCCTTGAATTATCTAGCAACGCATTACCCAATCTTTTCGTGGATGGACAACGATTTGCGAAGGTCAGTCAGATCAGCTTCACCCTTTTGCCCGACGCAGTCACGCTGTGTTGGTGATGATTACGCTAGGTCTATGACCAAAATAGACATTGCTGAGATTAAGCAAAAGGTTTGCCAAGATATTGACAATCGGGCTGCGGACTTGATTGAGATCAGTCATCAGATTCATCAGCATCCTGAGTTGAATTATCAAGAAAAATTCGCTCACGATATTCTTACGCAATATATTTCTGACTCGACGCTGAATGTAAAGCGTGGAGCGTACGACTTAGAGACAGCATTCGATGTTTCGATACGGGGCGGCAGTGGTCCGACAGTTGCGGTTCTCTGCGAATACGACGCGTTGCCAGGCATCGGTCACGCCTGCGGACATAACATCATCGCTGCTGCTGGTCTTGGCGCTGGAGTTGCATTAAGTGCAGTCGCCGAAATCTGCGGCGGAAATTTGCGATTGATGGGCACGCCTGCCGAAGAAGGTGGCGGAGGAAAAGTTGAAATGGCGCGTAAAGGTGCCTTCAAAAATATTGATGCAGCGATGATGGTTCATCCGTCTGATCAAGATTTGGCGCGAATGAATGCAATTGCGATTCAACAATTATTTGTTCGCTATGAAGGTCTTGCGGCTCACGCTGCCGTCTCGCCTAATAAAGGCAAGAATGCACTCGACGCAGCAGTGTTGGGTTATATGAACGTTGCTGCATTGCGTCAACACATCAAACCAACAGAACGAGTGCACGGCATTTTTACAAAATCTGGTGAGAAACCAAATATCGTTCCACGCGAAGCCGAAATGGATTGGTATGTGCGCTCGGACACGATTGAATCGCTGCAGCCCCTCAAGGCGCGTATTGCGAAGTGCTTAGAAGCCGGGGCGATGGCGGCTGATTGCACAATAAGTTTTGATTGGCAAAAAAATACTTATGCCGACTTGGTTGATAACTTGCCGCTGTTAACGAGTTACGTGCAAAATTCTGCGAAACTCGGTCGTGCGCTAACGACTGACATTTTGCCAGGCACCGGCGGTGGATCAACCGACATGGGAAACTTAAGTTATTTAGTGCCCTCAATTCATCCAATGTTGCAAGTAGCCCCTCATGGTGTTTCATTACACAGCGCAGCATTTGCCGAATTCACAGCAAGCAAAGATGCCGACAAGGCGGTTTTGGATGGTGCGAAGATTATGGCGATGACCGCAATCGATATGTGGCTATCAGCAGCGCTACAGGCTGATGTGCTGGCCGCGTTCGGCGATGGGGTAGTGCCAGACGGTGTTCTTTAAGCCATTCATCAATAAAACAGTCTCAGATAAATGCTTTTGAGGTAATCCCGCTAGATGGCGTTAGCGACTCCTAAGATAACGCGCCGTGACCGTATACGTACCTGAAAGCTTCGACACCAACGAACAGGAGATCCTCCGTCGTTACTTCACGAACCTGGACGGGCCAGTTTTTGCGTTAGTTAATTTGCCTGAAGTCGTCAAGGGCGCATTATTTGCTCGATACAGCAGAAGCTCAAAGAGTTTGCGTCGTTTATTTTTGGATGAGTTTGTTTCTGATCTCGATCTCAGCGGAGATCATTCAGTTGATGCGACAATCGGGTTGTCACGCGCTGAGGATCTTTACGAAAAAGTATTCGTCGAATATGGCGATGACAGTGTTGCTCAACTTGGTGGGGTGCACTTGGCTTGCGAACAAGCGTCTAATTTGTTAACCAAGATTCTTGAGCGTGGGCGCTTGATGAGTTACCTAGAGCAAAGCACTAGATATATAAATTACGATGCTCGACTTGGTGGTCGTTATCGCTTCTACCGAGATGTAGACGTACTCAATGGCCCGTTCGGCACTCGTTATGTCGGCGATATGGACAGAATGTTTGATGCGTATTCAGCAATGGTTGAAACCGTCACCGACCATGTTCGAAAAACAATTAAAAAAGGACCTGAAGATTCTGACTTTGTGTTTCGCCAAGCAACGCGTGCAAAAGCATTAGACGCAGTGCGTGGAGTTCTGCCGGCAGCATCTTTATCAAATCTTGGAATATATGGAACCGGTCAAGGGTATGAGGCATTGTTATTGCGAATGCGCGGACATCTGCTTCCTGAGGCACGACAATATGCAGATCTAATGTTGACCGAACTTCGCAAAGTCGTTCCAAGTTTCTTGCGTCGTGTTGATGTGCCAGAGCGGGGCGGAGTTTGGACAGACTATTTAATTAATCGCCAGCAAGAGACACTTGCCGTCGTAGATGAATATTTTGGTGCGCTTGACCCTGAGGAGACACAAGAAGTCGTTCTTACCGATTTTGATCCAGATGGAGAAGACAAACTTCTCGCGGCGATCTGCTATTCGAGTTCGCATTTATCTGAACAACAGTTATTGAAAGAAGTTAGAGCTCTTACTCACGAGCAGCGCGTAAATTTGATTCGGGCATATGTCGGCGAACGCGAAAATCGTCGCCACAAGCCTGGTCGGGCTTTTGAACGAATTGATTATCGCTTTGATGTGCTCGGAGACTACGGCGCGTTTCGAGATCTGCAGCGCCATCGTTTGTTAACGATCGAGTGGCAACGTTTGACACCGCACCATGGTTTTGTTCGCCCCGAATTGGTTGCCGAGTCAGGTGCTGGTGATTCTTTTGATGAAGCAATGCAACGCTCAAGCGAACTTTACGATGCTTTGTTGCCTGAGTATCCAAGCCAAGCGCCATACGCCGTTTCAATGGCATACAGAATGCGTTATGTGATGCAATTTAATGCTCGCGAGGCGATTCACATGCTTGAGTTGCGATCATCTCCGCAAGGACACCCGTCATATCGTCGCGTTGCAATTGAAATGCACCGGTTAATTGGCGAACAAGCGGGGCACCGAGCAATTGCAGATGCGATGACACACCTTGTTAAACAAGCCCCAGAATTAGAGCGCTTAGATTCTGAGCGCAAAGCAGAGTCACGACGTAAATGACCCGATTTGCTAGCAAGAAAGTGACAGAAACCCCGATTTGGAGTTATCACTCCGAATATCCGATACTATGCGCGATCAAAATGAAACGAGTGAATGGACATCATGCCTGACGAAGATGAGATTGAAAATGAAGTTGCGACAGACTCAGGTGATGAAATCTTGGGCGAAGAAATTGAGACGGACGATTTAACAGAAATCGTCGATGCAGATTTCGACCCAGAGGCCGATTCGCCAGAAGTCGATGATTTTGATCCAGACGCATTGACCGCTGGAGAATCTGTCATTGATCTTTCAGTCGATGGTGCGGCAGTTTTAAGCGACGAAGGATCAACGCTTACTCCAACAGATCCGACGAAACCAAAAAGCGACGAAGACGACGATGACGACGATCTTCGCACCGAAGATGACGTAGAGGCTGACCTCTCGTCGATTCTGCAAGACAAGTTAGCCTCGCCGCAAGAAACTGCACCAGAAGAAGACGAAGAGATTATCGGCGATGATCGAACAGATGGAGTAGAGCGGTTACAACCGCGACGTCCCGATGAAACACAGTGCTCACACTGCTTCTTGCTGGTACGTCAAACCGCTCCTGGGTGCCCTGTCGAAGACGACGCCTGTCCACTTTTCGTACACTGAGAACATGACGGCGGATCTATCACCGCAATTAGTGGTGCTGTGAATATCTTCGCACGATCTGCCACACAACAAGATCTTGATGTATTGATTGTTCTTGAATCTGAAGCGCGAAGTTCGTTGACTGAATTTCGTGGAGGGGATCGTCTCGCATTAGCAGTGCCAGAAATCGGACAGAATTGGTCTGCAACTTTGATCGATGAATCTGTTTATGTTTTAGTTGGTGGCATTGATTTGGTCGTGATGGGCTTCATGTTGGTGCGAATAACGAATCGACTGCCAACTGTTGAGCAAGTCTTTGTCACCCGAGATGTTCGCAATTTAGGCGTCGGAGATGCGCTAGTGGCGCAAGCTTTGGCTTGGGCGAAACAAAATAACTTCGTCGCATTAGACGCTTTAGCACTGCCAGGAGATCGCGAAACCAAGAATCTTTACGAGCGATCTGGTTTGGTCGCCAGATTAATAACAGTTACAAAAAAACTTAACTAGTTACTTGCCTTGCCAATTTGGCGCACGCTTTTCGATAAACGCTGTAAGTCCTTCTTTTGTATCTTCCGAATTTAAGACAGCACCAAACTCTTTGTTAGTCATTGCGATGAGTGTTTCATCTGACTCGGTAGCGGCGGCCAAAACAATCTTGCGGCTTGCCCAAACTGCAAGCGGAGCAGCCTTACAAATGCGCATTGCCAAATCAATTGCACCTTCAACAGCTTTATCGGGCTCAACCAAATGATTGACCATTCCGAGTTCGTATGCGCGTTGGGCGGTGAATGGCTCGCCAGTCAGAATTGCTTCCATCGCCGCAGCACGACCAATCGCGCGAGGCAAGCGAAAGAGTCCACCAGCACCAGCAATTAAGTTGCGTGTCGCTTCGGCCAAACCAAATGCTGATCGCGTTGTTGCGATCACCATGTCACATGCCAGAACTAATTCGCAACCACCTGCAGTTGCTAAGCCATCGACCGCAGCGATCACAGGTTTTTTGCGTTGACGATAAACGAAACCGCCGAATCCACCACGCGGTGTGTTGAGCGCGGCAGCGTTACCAGAATTTATTGCCTTTAGATCTGCGCCTGCACAAAAAACAGGGCGTTGCTGACCCTCGGTATTTGCACGCAAGATTCCGACCCAAACATTTGGGTCTGCCTCAAGTTGGTCTATTGCTGCTTCAAGACCACTGGCCACATCTCCGTTGACCGCGTTGCGTGCCTCTGGACGATTAAGAGTGATTAGAGCGATTTTTCCTTGGACTTCATATTCAACGATATTTGCCATATCGCGAGCGTAGAGGACTAAGCCTGCTCAGACAAAGACGGGGA
>JAEMRY010000133.1 GCA_016463105.1 Ilumatobacteraceae bacterium
CGCTCATCTTTGTCACGACGATTGAACGAAGCAACAATTTTCAAACGCTTGATCGCCTTTTGCTTTCGTTGCGTTGAAAGTGGCTTGCCGTTTAGACCATTGATGATTGCCTCACGAAGAATTATTTCTTCTGAGTCAAAATCAATTGTGTCGATCAAAACTTTGATCGACTCTGCACCTGTGCCACCAGTGAAATACTCTTCATAGCGGTCTTTGATTTCGCGCCATAGTTCTTCATCGTCGATAATCATGCGTGGATGAAGTTTTTGGAAAGTCTCAAACGCGCGCTCAAGACGATCAAGATCTTTTGTATGACGATCAAGAATCGACGCGAGATCTTTATCAATCAGTTTTTGCTTAGCGCGAATATCGCTTTCTTTTGCGCCTTCTTTTTCAAGTTCTTTTAATTCGGCTTCGGCATCTTTTTGACGAAGTTTGATTTCTTTATCTCGTCGCTTGGCGCCCTCTTCACGATCTTCGAGATACTCTTTTTCAAGCGTCGGCATTTCTAAGTGACGCTTGTCGACATCAACTTCACTAACCAACCATGCAGCGAAATAAATTACTTTTTCAAGTTGCTTTGCCTTGATTTCTTCGCGTGACTCTAAGCCGCCGAGAAGATATGCCAACCAACTGCGGGTACCGCGTAGATACCAAATGTGTACAACAGGTGCAGCAAGTTCAATATGACCCATGCGCTCACGACGTACTTTTGAACGTGTTACTTCAACGCCACACTTTTCGCAAATGATGCCCTTAAAACGAACACGCTTATATTTGCCGCAATAGCATTCCCAATCGCGGGTTGGTCCGAAGATTTTTTCGCAGAACAAACCATCACGCTCTGGGCGCAATGTGCGGTAGTTGATCGTCTCTGGCTTTTTGACTTCACCGCGTGACCAGTTGCGAATGTCGTCGGCTGTTGCCAAACCGATACGCAGCTGTTGAAAGCTGTTGATGTCCAACTTGCGCTTGTTCTCGTCGATAACTACATCTGACATGGTTGTCCTTTTGATCTACTGCCGGTTCGTCAATTGAATTGCTATTTATATAGTTGAATTATTTAATAATTTTGTTAGAAAGCTTTCTCACGTCGTCGCTCGCGCTCACGGTCATCTGCATCAGAACCACGTTCGTTGCGGCTGATGTCGATACCGAGTTCACGTACTGCTGTGAAGACTTCTTCGTCGAGATCTGTGAGCTCAACTTGCTTGCCTTCATGCGAAATAACTTCTACGTCAAGGCAAAGTGCTTGCATTTCTTTCATCAACACTTTGAAACTCTCTGGAATACCAGGCTCTGGAATGTTGTCGCCCTTAACAATCGCTTCGTAAACACGGACACGTCCGAGTACATCGTCGCTCTTAATTGTTAGAAGTTCTTGCAAGCAATATGCGGCACCGTAAGCCTCGAGTGCCCACACTTCCATTTCTCCGAAACGCTGTCCACCGAATTGTGCTTTTCCGCCCAATGGTTGTTGCGTGATCATCGAGTATGGACCAGTTGAACGTGCGTGAATCTTGTCGTCAACCAAGTGGTTGAGTTTCAAGATGTACATGTATCCAACTGTGATTGGGTTGTCGTAGACATCTCCGGTGCGACCGTTGCGAAGCAACAGCTTTCCGTCATCGCCGATCATTCGTTTGCCGTCAACCGACTCTGGGTTCAAGTTGCGCAAAATCGATTGAATCGTCGGATGTGAACCGGCTTGATCATCTTCGTCCCAATGCGCACCGTCGAATACTGGTGTTGCAACAAATGTTGCTGGTGGTGTTGATGGTCGAGTTTTTGATTCTGTGCCGCGAATTGGATTTGGTCCGACAGTTTTGTCGTTCTTCTCGTCATACCAACCCCACCTCGCGCAATAGCCAAGGTGAGCCTCGAGTACCTGGCCGATGTTCATTCGGCTTGGCACACCAAGTGGATTCAAGATGATGTCAACTGGTGTTCCGTCTTCGAGATATGGCATATCTTCGATCGGCAAAATCTTCGAGATGACACCTTTGTTACCGTGACGGCCAGCGAGTTTGTCACCAACGCTGATCTTGCGCTTTTGCGCAACGTGAATTTTGACGATTTGGTTTACACCTGGTGGCAATTCGTCACCTGGCAAGTCGTCGCCTTCTGCGGCACGCTTGAGCACTTTGACATCGATTACTTTTCCGCCTTCGCCGTGCGGAACCTTGAGTGATGTATCGCGAACTTCTTTCGACTTTTCGCCGAAGATTGCACGCAACAAACGCTCTTCTGGTGTGAGTTCAGTTTCTCCCTTTGGAGTTACCTTGCCAACAAGTACGTCTCCAGGTCCGACTTCTGCACCAACGCGAATGATTCCGCGATCGTCAAGGTCGGCGAGAATTTCTTCGGACAAGTTCGGAATGTCACGGCTGATTTCTTCTGC
>JAEMRY010000054.1 GCA_016463105.1 Ilumatobacteraceae bacterium
TATCGCGACGAACCTGAAACCTTGTCACTTGCGTGGCGAGATTTCTTTAGCGATTACAAGCCAGTTGGTACGCCAAAGGTAGATCCAACTGGAGAAATCATTCGGCCGTCCCTCGATTTTATTCTTGAAGACGAATCTTCTCCAGTCGCTGCTTCGGCTGTCGCAACTGCAGTCGTTGCGTCGGTGCAATCAGTTAAACCACCACAATCAGGATCCGAAAAACCAAAAGCGACGCGAACTTCAGCGCAAGCAGCGCGTTTGGTAGCAGTTGCCCCGATTGAGTTAACTCCGCTCGAAGTTGTTGAGCCTGAACCATTGCGTGGTGTGTCGGCTGTGATTGCAAGCAACATGCAGTCAAGTCTTGAAGTTCCAACGGCGACGAGTGTGCGGCAAGTTCCGGCAAAACTTCTTGAAGTAAATCGAAAAGTTATCAACGGTTATCGAGAGCGCAGTGGTGAAAGCAAGGTCAGCTTTACTCATTTAATTGGTTATGCGATCGTGCGAGCAATTGCCGACGCAGTTCCAAACATGAAGCATGTGTTTGTCGCTGATGCACAGGGCAAGCCACAGATCAAAAAATTTACGCGTGTAAATATGGGTCTTGCAGTCGATGTCGATAAGGGCAATGGACAAAGAAGTTTGGTCGTTCCAGTTCTGCGCAACGCTGACACACTTGACTTCGCTGGTTTTTTATTGACTTACGAAGACATCATTCGAAAGGTTCGTGCCAACAAACTCACTCTCGAAGATTTTCAAGGCGCAAACATCAGTTTGACAAACCCGGGCACGATCGGCACGCAACAATCAGTGCCACGGTTAATGGTCGGACAAGGATTAATTGTTGGCGTCGGCACAATTGACTATCCAGCCGAATTTCAGGGCAGCGATGAGCGAACTCTGGGTCGACTTGGTGTCTCAAAAGTCTTGACACTCACGAGTACTTACGACCATCGCATTATTCAAGGCGCCGAAAGTGGAATGTTTCTTAAGTACGTGCATGAGTTATTGATTGGTGAACACAATTTTTATGCTGATGTCTTCAGCAGCTTGGGTGTGCCGTATGAGTCGGTGCAATGGCGTGAAGACTCTAATTCGCTTGACAGCGAAGACGCGTTGCTTGAAAAGCAAATGCAGATTGCAACTTTAATTCGTGTGCACCGAGTTCGCGGTCACTTGATTGCCGATCTTGACCCGCTGCATTGGCGCGCTCCAAGAATGCCACGCGAACTTGACCCTGCAACTTATGGATTGACACTCTGGGACTTAGATCGCGAATTTTTGACTGCTGGTGTTGGAGGAGTGTCTCGTTCGACACTCGGAGAACTACTTGGTGTGTTGCGTGATGCGTATTGCCGAACCATTGGCGTCGAATATATGCATATTCAAAACACTGATGAGCAACGCTGGATTCAAGAGCATTTTGAAGGCATAAAGCGACATGAACTTGTTGTCGACAAGGTTCGTGTCTTAGAGCGTCTCAATGCGGCTGAAGCGTTCGAAAGATTTTTGTCAACAAAATATGTGGGCACCAAGCGTTTCGGCCTTGAAGGTGCAGAATCTGCGATTCCGATTCTTGACATGATTTTAAATCTCGCAACAGACAATAAAATGCAAGGCACCATAATCGGAATGGCACACCGCGGCCGACTGAATGTATTGGCCAATGTTGTCGGCAAAGATTACGATCAAATTTTTCAAGAGTTTGAGGGCTATGTTGATCCTTCTTCGGTGCAAGGCTCTGGCGATGTCAAATACCATCTCGGTGCTGTCGGCGAATTTATTGCACTTAGCGGGGCAAAAATGCACGTTGAGTTGGTTTCGAACCCAAGCCATCTAGAAACTGTTGACCCAGTTGTACTTGGCACGGTTAGAGCAATGCAAGACATGATTGATCCACCACTTGCTTACAGTGTGTTGCCGTTGTTGATTCACGGAGACGCAGCATTTGCTGGTCAGGGTGTTGTCGCCGAATGTCTGGCGATGAGCGACACATCTGGTTACAGAGTTGGTGGCACGATTCATTTGATTATTGATAACCAAATCGGTTTTACGACGGCGCCAGAGTATGCACGCTCGTCGCAATACTGCAGCGATGTCGCCAAAACAGTTCAGGCGCCAATTTTTCATGTGAACGGTGATGACCCAGAAGCATGTGTTCGGGTTGCGCAATTGGCTTTTGAATATCGTCAAAAGTTTCATAAAGATGTCGTGATTGACATGATTTGTTATCGCCGATATGGGCATAACGAGGGTGACGATCCGAGTTACACACAGCCATTGATGTACAAGGCAATCGCCGAGCGTCGCAGTGTGCGCAAACTTTATGTTGAGACTCTTGTCAAGCGTGGAGATATCACACTAGAAGAGGCAGAAAAATCGCTTGGCGATTATCAAGCCAAATTGCAAGGCGCTCTTGAAGAAACCCGTGCCAAGACCACCGAAAAAGTTATTGCAGCGAAACCACCTGCTCCAAAAGGTGTTCTGCCTCACATTGTGACGAGTGTAAAACGCAAAGTTATAGATGGTGTTCTTGCGCAACTGAGTTCGTATCCAAAAGATTTCATGGTTCACCCAAAATTATTGCGACAATTCGAAACTAGAGACGCGCTAATTGCTAAAAATAATGATATTGATTGGGCCACAGCCGAAGCATTGGCGATTGGCAGTCTTTTGGTTGAAGGAATTTCTGTTCGGCTCGCCGGTCAAGACACGCGACGCGGAACATTCAGTCATCGACATTCAACGCTGGTTGACTACCTGACAGAAAATCGCTGGATACCACTGGCCGAAATACCTGGGGCATCTGGCCGATTCTGGGTTTATGACTCGCTATTGAGCGAATATGCGGCATTGGGTTTTGAATATGGTTACGCACACGCGAATCAAAAAGCACTTGTGATGTGGGAAGCGCAATTCGGTGACTTCGTCAACGGTGCGCAAATAATTATCGACCAATACTTAGTTGCTGCTGAAGACAAGTGGGGACAACACAACGGACTCGTGTTGTTATTGCCGCACGGCTATGAAGGTCAAGGCCCAGAGCATTCTTCGGCACGCATTGAGCGATTTTTGCAATTATGCGCTGAAGACAATATTCAAGTGTGTAACCCAACAACTTCGGCACAGTACTTTCACCTGTTGCGTCGACAAGCAAAGCAAGAGATAATGCGCCCGTTGATAGTTGTCGCACCCAAGCAACCACTTCGGATGAAAGAAAGCCGATCAAAAATTGACTTACTGACAAGTGGAAGTTTCGAAGAGGTATTAGATGATCCATTCGTTTCGACACCTGCAGAAATAACACGCGTGGTTCTATGCAGCGGAAAAGTTGCTTGGGACGCCATGTCTGAGCGTGATAAACGTGGCGCGAAAGTTGCTGTTGTGCGTGTTGAGCAGTTGTATCCGTTTCCGATTGAGCAGATTCGCGCAGCGATCGCAAAATATCCGAATGCAAAAGAACTTGTATGGTTGCAAGAAGAACCAGAAAATATGGGGCCTAGATATTTTGTTGATGACCGAATTTGGCCTCTTAAGCAAGAGGGGTATTCTTTGTCGCATGTCGCTCGTGTCGAATCGGGGAGCCCAGCAACTGGGTCGAAGACGATTCATGACCAAGAACTCGCAGATCTGATGGAGCAAACATTCGCTAACTAGTGACTTGCTAGCGGTGGTTGAATGGATGTGTGGTAAAGCCTTTTTCTCATGTCGTTGTAGACGGCTCGAATCTTGCTACCGAAGGTCGAAAAGAACCAAGTCTTAAGCAACTGAACGAAGCCGTACTTTCGTTCATCAAAGAGTTTCCTAGTACAAAAATTACTGTTGTTGTTGACGCGACGTTTGGTCATCGTGTAGATCGGCGTGAACGCGCCGAGTTTGATGATGCAATAAATAACAATGAACTTGTTGCGCCACCTGCCGGCGCTGTTGGTCGCGGAGATGGCTTCGTGTTGACGATCGCCGACAAAGTGAAAGCCAGTATTTTGTCGAACGATAGTTATCAAGAGTTTCACGAGCAATATAAATGGTTATTTGACGAAGGACGACTAATCGGTGGCAAGCCCGTGCCAAATGTTGGGTGGGTTTTCATTCAACGACTTCCAGTTCGCAAGCAAGCAGGTCGTGATACGGCGGCGTCATTGCGTCGGACGAAATCTGTTCGCGCGCCTTCGCGGCCGATGCCTGTGCCGAAAACACCGCCACCCAATGTGCGAATTTCAACGAGCAATGCAAAGCCAGCCGCACAAAGTCAGAAGTCGGTCGCAACTGCAAAGCCAGCACCAAAATTAAATGAACTTACTCCGTTTTTGAATTTCGTCGAAAAAAATCCAATCGGAACAAAACTAAAAGGCGTTGTTGACAGTTATGCATCACATGGCGTCTATGTAAAAGTGGGCGAAGTGCTCGGATATTTGCCGATGCGTTTGATGGCCAATCCTGCTCCGCGCAGTGCTCGTGAGCATGTAAAACTTGGTGCTGGATTGAGTCTTGTGATTGTTAGCTACACACCGTCACGCAGAAGTGTTGAGTTGGCTGTGTTTGGTGTTGAGCCTGCAGGGGCGGCGCGAACCCCAGCGCGCACAACCACTCAAAAAGCTGCAGCTATTTCTCGAAACCCAGTTCGAAACCCAGTTCGAAATCCAGCGCAGAGCAAAAAAGCCAAACGCCGACGTCAACAGCCAAAGCCAGTACAGAAAAAAGCGTCTAGCAAGAAACGCTAAGCCTATTTTGAGTACGGTGTTGTCGTGCTTATCGCCACTTGGAATGTCAATTCGCTAAAGGCTCGACTCGAGCGCGTCACTCAATGGGTGAGTGAAAATAAACCTGATGTTTTGTGTATGCAAGAAACAAAAATGAAAGACGCCGTATTTCCAACTATGACGTTTGCTGAGATGGGATATGAATCAGCACACTTCGGTCAGGGTCAATGGAATGGTGTGGCAATAATTTCGCGTGTTGGACTTGAAAATGTAGTTGCAAATTTCGCACCAACTATTGAGCCAGACCTAGAGGCGAGAATTATTTCGGCAACTTGTGGGGGAGTCAAAGTAGTAAGCGTCTATGTGCCAAATGGCAGAGCACTTGACAACGATCACTACCAATACAAACTTGAGTGGATGAACAAACTAAAGCAGCATGCGACAATATTTGCTAAACCAACCGAAGATTTAGTAATTGGCGGCGACTTTAATATTGCCCCGACGGATGATGACGTCTGGGATATCAAAAAATTTGAGGGTGCAACGCATGTGAGTGCGCCAGAACGCAAAGCCTTTTTGGATCTCTGTGACTGGGGCCTAACTGATGTGTTTCGTGATTTGCACCCAGAACCAAAAGTTTTTTCATGGTGGGATTACCGCAACGGCAGTTTTCACAAAGGTGAAGGAATGCGAATCGACTTTTTGTTAGCCACTAAATCGCTAGCGAAACGTGTCAAGTCTTGCGAGATTGATCGCAACGCACGAAAAGGCGAAAAACCGAGTGACCATGTGCCAGTGATGATCACGGTCAGCGAGAAATAAAAGTCATGGCGGCACCAGAGTTAACTAACCCATTTAAAGGTTTTCATATTCGCACAGAAGATCGCTCGGCATATGACACAGCGAGAATTAAGATCGCCGACGAAATGCGAACGGTGATTGATGAGTTGCTAGCCACAACCGCACCGCTCGAAGAACTTGAACAAACGCGAGCGATCATTGATCAAGCAGTTGCATTATTGAAAACACGCCCACATAGCCACGAATATGAAGGACCGGCCGAAGGATCGCTGGCACCGATGAATAGTTTTTTAGATCGCAGTCCGATCATTGGTGCAATCAATCCGTTGTCAGTGCCAATGAAGATGGAAGTTGATGGTGACGGAGGCAAAGATTCGACTGTCATTGGACGCGCAACGTTTCCAGCGGCTTATGAAGGCCCACCAGGTTGTGTGCATGGTGGTTTTATCGCCGCCTATTTTGACGAAGTTTTAGGAATGGCACAGTCTCTAAGTGGTAACCCTGGCATGACCGTGCATTTGGCGATTAATTATCGAGCGCCGACTCCGCTTAAGCAGCCCGTTGTTTTTCGCGGACGAGTTGTTTCTATTGATGGACGAAAAATAAGTGTCTCTGGAACTTTGCACCATGGTGAAACTTTGTGTGCTGAAGCAAGTGGATTATTTATCTCAATGCGACCTGAAGTTTTTGCAAAGTTAGTAGAAATTCGCCAAGCCCAACAAAAATAAAATATTAAACAGTCACACTGGCTTGGGCGATAATTGAGAGCAAATCTGGCCCGATTTGTTTGGCGGTCATTGGTCCGAGAATCTTTCCGAGCTCATCGATGTTTGCAGGCTTTTGTCTTGCAATTAGTCTCAATTCGTGATCACCTAAAACCGCGCTCGGCAATTGCTTGATTACTCGCGCTCGGCGACTGCGCCAGTTGCGTAATTCGTCTTCAAGTGAGACAACTTTGACACGAGACTCACGCTTGGGCACCGTAGTGCTTGTTTCATTTGGAGTATCAGTTGAGTTCGTAATGTTGGATAGAAGTGCGCTGCGACCTGTTGTGCGACCTTTGCGTGTCTCGCACCAACTAATGAAGAGTTGTTGCGATGCGCGAGTTAGAGCGACATAAGCCAACCGGACTTCTTCGTCTTGCTGATCTTTGGTGATCGCTGAAGCGTGTGGCAATAATCCAACCTCGGCACCCGCGACGACGACACAATCCCATTCACGTCCTTTTGCTGAGTGAAATGTGAGGACTTCGACGCCCTCTGTGCTGCGTTGATCAGATGCATTGGTTCGCATCCACGATGCAAATGTTCGACCATCAATTGCTCCAGGGTGATCAAGTTTTAGAAATATTTGCAATTGTTCAGCGACCCAGCGTTGAATCTCTGAACTTGATTCAGTTAAGACGTCAGTCACCCAAGTAGCCAAGCCATTGCGGCTTGTGCTTTGGGCAGCATCACTAATCGCAGAAGTTAGTTCTGTCGGTGGGCGAGATGTGCGAACGGGGATATTGCTTGCGACAAGTGCATCAACAATTACTTCAACTTGAATATTTGTTCGAACAAGAACCGCACATGACTTCCAAGAATTCGCTCCACCTCGTCGTGCATAACTCCAGAGCATTGAAGATATACCGACTGCTTCTGATTCGGGGTCGCCATAACCTTTAGCAACGACCGGCTCAGATTCTGGTCGCATTGCGCGCACATCGAGATTGTGTTCGACATGTTGAGCGACTGCAGTTGCTGCCGTCAAGATTTGTGGAGAGCAGCGATAGTTATTTGGCAGATGCAGAACAGTTGTGCCACGAATTTTTTCTGGCAATTCGTCAAAAAGTTTTTTGTCTGAGCCGTTCCATCCATAAATTGCTTGCATTGGGTCGCCAACTACGAACACATCAGCGCGTTGGCCACGAATTGCATCAAATAATTCGTACTGCAAAGGGTTCATATCTTGCGCTTCATCAACAAACAAGTGTCGATAGCGCCAGCGTACGGCCTGGGCATAGGCGTTATCTGTGCGCATTGCTTCAACTACTCGTGTAATTAAATCATCCAGATCTAAAACATTGCGTTGAAGTTTTAGTTGCTCGTATTTTTTATAAATCGTGGCGATCTCATTATGTGGTGCGGGCGCGTATCTGCCAAGTCGTTTTGCAGTTTGTGCATATGTTGTTGGCGCAATTAAACGAGCATGCGCCCAATCAACTTCGATCAGCAACTCGCGAGCGCGAGCAGCAAGTGGATTATCACCGATTGCCGCTGTCATAACTTGCTGACGATTGTGAATAATTGCGGGCATCGGTTTGTGCAGATCGGCAAGTCGTTGACGCAGCAGTGCAAGTGCGACAGCATGAAACGTGCCGACAGTTACCGATTGTGAATCACGAGCAACGCCGAGATGTGTTAGTCGCCGGCGCATTTCACTTGCGGCTTCACGAGTGAAAGTGATCGCAAGAATTCTTTCGGCTTGAGCGGTGCCAGTTGCGACCCGATAGGCGATGCGATGTGTGAGTACCCGAGTTTTGCCAGAGCCCGCGCCTGCGTGAACGACGGTCGCGGTTTCGGGACAAGTGACCGCGGCGCGCTGGTCATCGTCCATGCCCCTTAGCAACTGCTCAATATCCACGGCTTCACGATAGGCGGTACCTGTCGCAGTGGCTAAATACTGAACCTTTAACAAGCCGGAAGGTTCACTAAGTTTGACATGTGGCGTATTCAAGAAAACTGCTGAATCGTGGCGAACACGTAAACCTAGATTTGCACCCGCACTGGGTTGTTTTTGTGAAACCATCAGTAATTTCGATTGTGGTGCTTGCGCTCTCTATCTATGCGCAGAAACTTGAGGATGGTTGGCTTAAGACTGGGGTGTCACGAGTTTTGATTGTCGCATTGATTGCATCGTTCATTGCCGTTGGTGTAGTTGCTGTGCGATGGTCGCGAACATTTTTTGTAGTCACTTCTCAACGAGTGATTTTTCGCCAGGGCGTTTTAGCGCGTCGCGGAGTCGAGATTCCACTCGAACGAGTTAACAATGTCAATTTTAAGCAAAGTATCTTAGAGCGAATGCTTGGTGCAGGAGATTTGCTGATCGAATCGGCGAGCGAAGATGGGCAGCAACTATTTTCTGACATTCGCGACCCAGAGCAAGTGCTGAACATTATCCACGAAGCAATTAATGCGAGTACGAAGCGCAATATAAATGTTGATCCAATTGTTGGGCAACTTGAACGTCTTGAAGCGATGCTGAATCGTGGGTCAATCACTCAATCCGAATTTGACGAACAAAAACGCCGCTTA
>JAEMRY010000007.1:0-1555 GCA_016463105.1 Ilumatobacteraceae bacterium
CTTGTCGACAGATTGCTTGTTGACGGTCACAATGTTGAAGTAGTCGACGACTTATCAGTTGGGTCGCTAGCAAATCTCAGCGACGCCCGTTCGCGTGGTGGTGCTTTGCGATTTCACCACCTCGATATTGCGGCACCAGAGTTTTCTGAATTAATTGCACTGCGTCGTCCATCGGTGATTTATCATCTTGCGCTATTGCCAATGGGTGCAACGCGAACTAATGAGACATTGCGATCTGCGACCTTGTTGCTTGCGGTGCTTGAAGCGGCCCGCAGATTTAATGTCAAAAAAGTAATCGTGGCTGTGCCCGCAGGTTTGTTATACGGCGAAGTTCCTGCTCGACAGTTGCCGGTCAAAGAAGGACGTAAGTCTGAACCAATGGGAGTGGCGCACGTAATGGCCAACACTCTTGTAGATCTTTTAACTGTGTACCGCGAGAGTTATGACGTCGAGTTCACTGCGCTGGCAATGACGAATGTTTACGGCAAACGCCAACGCCCTAGTGATGGAGTAGTGGCTGCGTTCGCTCATGCGATTGTGAACAATACTTCACCAACAATTTGTGGCAATGGCCGACAGACCCGTGATTTTTTGTTTATTGACGATGCGGTTGACGCGCTTGCACGCGCAATGACTAAAGGCGGCGGGTTAGTGATCAATGTTGGCACAGGACAGCAAACTACGATTCGCGATTTATGGAGTTTGATGGGTTCAGCAACAACGTTGCAAGAAAAATTTGAAACCGCACGTTATGGAGATCTACAGCGAAATGCCGTGAATACAACTCGGGCGCGAATTCAACTTGGTTGGTCGCACTGGACTTCGGTTAGCGCTGGAGTAGCAGAGCTACTTGAGCACTAATTAATTAGCGGAACAGATCTTCTTGCGGCGGCCTTACTAGTTCGTTGATATCTGAGTTACGAAACCACGTTTCGTCAGCACCGCGAATCACAGCAACGGGTATTCCTGAAGACTTACCCATCACGAGTTCTGCAGCGCTAGCCAATTCGTCGGCAACAGCAACTTCGGTCACTTGCATAATTCGACCAAGTGAATCTGGAGTGCCGCGCAGGTCTACAACCCCGGCAATGCCCGCAACACCAATCGCAACATCTGTTAATCCTTTTCTCCACGGACGACCAAATGTGTCGCTGACGATTACGCCGACACTCACGCCAAGAGTTGCACTGATGACATCGCGAATTCGTCTTGCCGATTTATCGCTGTCAATCGGCAACAGAGCCGCATATCCTCGTTCAACATTCGACAAATCAATGCCGCTATTGGCACATACGAACCCGTGCTTAGTTTCGGTAATGATTAAATCTCCCCGCCGGCGCACAATACGCACTGCTTCGTCTTCAACGAGCTGTTTATGGCTAAGTGGATCACTGGCGTCAATTGGCACGAGGCGACCTTCGGCTTTTGAAACTATTTTTTGTGTCACGACTAATACGTCGTTATTTTGCAGTGGTCCATTTGGTTCTTGTCGGCAAGCCTCGGCAATTAATTTTCCGAGTTGATCTTGTGGCGTGATTTCACCGATGCCTTGCAC